>JAZRWG010000001.1:0-42534 GCA_045599545.1 Paludibacteraceae bacterium
GAAAGGCAGAGAGGTTGGCGACAGGGCGCGCGACCGGCCGAAGCCGTTCTACCGCCATTGCACCATCGGCTTCTGGCTCCTGCTATTCTTCCTCCTCGGACGCACAGCGTTCAAACTCATAAAACTCATCTATCTTCGCCGATAGGTGAGTTTTTTTTGTGCAATTTTGCAAATAAATTTGCACATATCAAAAAAAAGCCGTACCTTTGCAGCGAATTTCAAAATTATAACTTTATTATTATAACTTTATTATTATAACTTTATTATAATTTAATTTTATGTTTAATCCATTCGTTACAAGGGGGTATGTATCTCCGGAATATTTCTGCGATCGGGAAAACGAGACAGAGATGTTAACCCAATTTATTCAAGGCGGAAATAATGTGGTTATGATGGCGCATCGTCGGATAGGAAAAACGGGTTTAATAGAGCATACATTTGCGCAACCGACCATCAAAAATGCCTACTACACTTTTTTTGTAGATATCTATGCCACCAAAAACTATACTGAGTTTGTAGCCACTTTGGGCAAAAGCATTCTCCAATCTCTCAAACCCTTGGGAAGATCTGTTTGGGAAAAGTTTTTAGAGGCCGTTAAGTCATTACGTCCGAATATCTCTTATGATGCGATGGGATTACCTTCGTTAGGTGTTTCCATGGATTTGTCGGCAACGGCCCCCACTACGATGGAAGAAATTTTTCATTATCTCGCCACGGCAGATAAACCTTGTGTGGTGGCATTGGATGAGTTTCAAACGATATGTGATTATCCCGAACGGAATATAGAGGCCGAACTTCGCACTTATATGCAGCATTGTCCGAATGTTCAGTTCATTTTCTCAGGAAGCAAACGGCATCTGCTTGGGGAGATGTTTACCAATAGTAAACGCCCCTTCTATCAAAGTAGTGCAATGATGGATTTGGAAGCCATTCCATTAGATAAATATACCCAATTTGCGCAATACCATTTTGAAAGTGCCGGAAAGCATATCTCGGAACAAACAATAGCCAATATTTATGAGCGTTATAACGGAACAACGTGGTATATGCAATTTATTCTTAATACCTTATATACCGCCACACCGCAAGGTAGTACGTGTTTGCCGGAGGATGTAGATGCAGCCGTAGAGGTAATCTTATCACAACTGAACTACAACTATCGCAGCACACTCTTTTATCTTCCTTCTCGACAAAAAGAAGTTCTTCTTGCCATTTGTAGCGAAGGTAAAGCTAAAAACATTACCTCGCGTTCTTTTATGAATCGCTATCACCTATCTGCCAGTGCTATTCAGGGAGCACTAAAGGGTCTTTTAGAAAAAGATTTTATTACAGAGGAATTTGGTGAGTATCGCGTATACGACCTTTTCTTTGAAGACTGGTTGCGTCGATATGCATGACATTTTATTTGCAAAAATATTTGCACATATCAAAAAAATGTTGTAATTTTGTACCCAAAATTGGAAAATTGTTCAAATGACACAAACGACATTGCATACTATTTTTGCTTCCTCTTGTTATAAACAATCTATGAAGAAATTATTTTTTCTTTTCGCAGCCCTGTGTTTCACTATCTTAGCACAGGCACAAGCTCTGACATCAGATGCTATCTATGTCGAGAATGATGGTGTGAAGAAGTGTTATCGCTTTACCGACACTCCCACCATTCAGTATGAACAAAAGAATGTCGAAGTCTTTATTGAAGGCAAATCCGTTCTTTCATTGCCCCTTAGTTCGCACGTGAAAGTGACCTACGGAACCTATCAGGACGATACCGCCATTGAACAAATCTTTGTCACCGACCCTGCCAAGAACGGCAACGCAGATGGCAAGTACCTCTATCAAGGTCGGTTCATCATTGTCAAAGACAATCAGTATTATGACATCCAAGGTAAGAAAATAAAAAAATCAAAATAAATAATCGACACTATGAAGAAAATCTTTTTATCCGCATTGGTTGCGATAGCAATGATCGGAAGTGTTTCGGCACAGACCGCCAAGATATGGCGTGGAGGACAACTCATTTGTCAAATAGCTAACTCGGACAGTATTGTTTTTATTGAACAAACGCAGCCCGAAGACTTGGAAGATTTTTATGCTCCTCATAATATCTCTTGTGATTATGTCGTTTATGGTAAGATTTATACCGCAGAGAAAAATAGCGATGGCAGCAATATCATGGCTGAAGCCGCCGGTGTTAAGGATGGTAAGTTCGTGTTCGTAGGTAGCCGTGAGGATGCACAAAAATACATTGCAACAGGTGCCTCTGTGGTTGACTATCGCGGCAAAGGTCTCGTTATTCCGGGTTGCACCGAAGGGCACGGACACTTCGTCGGCATTGACGCTATAGCCCGTATGCTACCCGGTTTTAGAGCATCTTACCAAGATTTAGTTACTACGATTATTCCTAATAAGATGAAGGACAATCCGGGTCCCTTCCTCTCTTTTGGTTGGGCAACAATAGACGTGGTTAAATTCAGTACCAATGACTACGCCTCCGAGATTGAGAAAGTGTCGAACGGCAATCCTGCGATAATGATGGATAGCGGTGGACATAGTGCTGTGTGCAACAGAACGGCGCTGAAGAAAGCAGGACTGATTGATGAGGACGGACATAAAATCAAAGATGTTCGCGGAGGAGAGGTTATCACCATTTTGGACGATAACGGTAATCCCACTAATATCGCCAGCGGTTTTCTCACCGATGAAGCTGTAATGTACGTTCTTGAACAAAGTTTTGGTGCTCCGTTAGACGAAGCCGGATATCTTCAGGCATGCCAAAACGCTGTCAAGGAACTCAATAAACGCGGCTTCACGTCTTACATGGACGCGTACATCAATGCTTTTGATGACGCTCTCACGTACCAATACCTCGCGCAAATGGATACAGCCGGTACACTCACCGCTAATGTAATGGGCTACTACACCATCCGTAGTTATGATTGGGGCTTGCCCAAGAGTGGAAATATGCCACAACGCGTGATAGATAAACTGAATCGCGTTCAAGAGCTATCGAATAAATATACGAAGGGGCATCTCCAAGCCAATGGTGTCAAATTGTTTGCCGACGGTGTAGTAGAGACCTATACCGGTTGGATTAGCGAGGAATATACCGTACCCGGATTACCCGAAAACAAAAAACACGGCAACATCATTTGGGAGCAATCCGAAGTCAACACTATTGTGGCTCAGGCTAATGCCAAGGGAATGCCGGTACATGTGCACACGTTCGGTGATTTGGCTTGTAACCAGATTATCAACGCTTTCTGTGCTTCGCCTTCCGCTTCTTCGCTCAAGATTCGCAACTCGCTGGCTCACGTCCGTAATATCTCCGACGCAGATATTGCTCGTTGCGGTCAAAACAATATCGGCATTGCCTCCAACCTCATTTGGCATGCCGGTGACCCGGATTCGATTCGCAGCTACTTCTATTCGATTATGCCTAAACAGGTTTACGAAGATGGTTATCCGATGAAGAAACTGCTGAATGCAGGTATCGTTGTTTCGTCCTCTACCGATGCTCCTTGCGGAGAGATGATTTTAGGTACTGTTCCCAATATCATTGGTGTTACGGTAACCGGACTCGGTCCGAGTTGCTTAGATGCTAAACCGCTCGGAGAGAAAGAAGACTTATTGACGGTTAGCGAGGCATTGCAATGCCTCACCATCAATGGTGCAGCTTCGCTTGGTTTGGAAAACGAACGTGGCTCTATCAAAGTGGGCAAATATGCTGACTTTGTGGTGTTAGATCAAGATGTATTGGAATTAGAGAAGACCGATAAAAACGCCATCTTCCAAACCAATGTGTCAAGTACTTGGTTTGAGGGTAAAGAAGTTTATACTAAGAAATAAGAATTAGGAGAAAATAGAGAGGAATAGAGCGACTTAGTCGCAAAGCGAAAAGAGGTCGGCACGGGGATTGACGAGCATCACGGGAACCGAACTGCGCGCAATGGCGTGCTGCTCGGGCGGACCGAAAAGCAAATCATCCAATCCATAATCGCGACTGGCCGTGAGTATCAATAAATCGTTCTTGAACTCCCGCTGCCGCTCTACCGCCTCGCGCATTAAGTGAAAACTGTCCTTCTTGGCCATCACGACCTCATAACTAATCTTCTCCCCCGTTCGCTCCTTCACATTCTCTATGTGCGTGACAATGCGATGAACGTTGTTGGCTGCCTTATGCCCGTAATCTTTGGCCTGAAGCAGAATAATATGCGCCCCCGTCTTACGAGCAAGGTAGGTGCAGATCTCGGATTTGTAGACTTCCTCTTCGAGCATGCTGACGGGAACGAGGATTTGGGAGTTGAAAGTAGATAAGCGCATCGTGTCGGTGAAGAAGACATAGGGACGGCGCTCGGAACGACACTCGTTGAGGTGCCGCTGGATGATTCGCCGCGAATTGAGGCAGTGGATTTGTAGGATGTCTTCTGTCATAGGAGTAGAGGGGTAGAGGAGTAGGGGAGTAGGGTTAGTGACGATGCTTGCGGATAAAGGCTTTGATTTTATCGATGTGGTGGAGGCTGTGGTACTTGGTCCAACTGACAAAGGCTAACAACAAACCATTGCAAACAAGAGCTCCGACCACATAACCTATCCAACGATCCTCAGGATCGAGGTCTAAGCCTTCGGGTGCCATAAAGATATAACTGACACTAACCATGGTCATATACAAGGCGGGAATAAGTGTCATCAAGAACCCATATCCTTTCTTGTTGGAATAAAGGAACAGCGTGGCAGACCAAAGGATAAAGACCGAAATGGTCTGATTGGTCCACGAGAAATATCTCCAAACGATATTAAAATCTACAAACGCCATTCCAAACACTGCGGCAAACAACGGAAGCGCAATGATTAGACGATTGCGAATGGGTTTCTGACTGAGATGCAAGAAGTCGGCTACGGTCAGACGCGCCGAACGCAATGCCGTATCGCCCGACGTGATAGGAGCTACCACTACCCCTAAGACGGCGAGGAATCCACCCACTTTGCCGAGCCAGGTCTTGCTGATCTTATCCACCACCAAAGCGGCTATGTTCTCGCCCGGGTGCTGTGCGGCAAAAGCTTGCAGTCCGTCAATGCCGTATAACCCCTCTTCGGGAACGGCAAAGAAAGTGCCGGCCGCCGCCGCCCAGATAAGGGCTAAGATACCCTCCGCTACCATCGCTCCGTAGAAAATCCAACGCCCTTGACGTTCATTGGTCAAACAGCGCGCCATAAGCGGCGATTGCGTAGAATGGAACCCACTAATCGCACCACAGGCAATGCTCACGAACATCATCGGGAAGAGAGGCAGACCGTTCGTTTGACGGTTATAGAGGCCATCGGTCAGTTCGGGCATCTCGGTATGGTGCCAACCTAACATAACGACCATGATACCAAATCCCATAAAGAGCAGTATGGCACCGAAGATAGGGTAGAAACGACCGATCAGTTTGTCCACGGGGAGCAGGGTCGCCAAAGTATAGTAGAGAAAAATAATGCCTAACCAGATATACCACGAGGGCAGCGGACACATGTTTTGCAGCAAGGCGGCGGGTCCGGTCATGAAAGTGGTGGTGAGCAAAACGAGCAACACCAAAATGAAGATACGCACGACGAAACCTAAGGTCTTGCCTATCTCATCGGAAACGACCTCCGGCATGGAGGCACCGTTCTTGCGAAGGGAGAGCATGCCCGACATATAATCGTGTACGCCTCCGGCGAAGATGGTTCCGAGTACTATCCAAAAGAAAGCGGAGGGACCAAAGAAAATACCCATAATCGCTCCGAAGATCGGACCTAATCCGGCTATATTGAGGAACTGAACGAGGAAGATACGCCACCCCGACATAGGGACATAATCCACGCCGTCGGCATGCGTGATGGCGGGTGTCTTGGCCTGAGGGTCAATACCAAAGATATGCTCTACGAGACGACCGTAAAGAACATATCCTAAAATGAGTACAACTAATGCGATAAGGAATGTATACATTGTTCTATTTCTTTTTGTACGTTTTCAGAATTAGGGACAAGTGGCAAACGAAGGTTATTGCCAATCACACCCATTTGACTTAATACCGTTTTGATACCACTGGGATTGCCCTCCTTAAAGAGAAGACGAACCATATCGGCATACTTGGCTTGCAGGGCGTGGTCGGCCTCATGCACAATCTTGGCAAAATCTTCGGGGAAAGCATTGGAGGCTACGGAGATCAGTCCGTCGGCTCCGGCTGCCATCAGTTCCGCCGCGAGAGCGTCGTCGCCACAATACACTTTTAGTTTAAAGTTTAAAGTGGAAAGTTTAAAGTTATCTCGCAAGTCGAGGAGGTGCTTGATTTGGTCGAGGTTGCCGGAGGCTTCTTTGATGCCCATAATCTTATCGGGACAGGTCTCGTAGATACGCATCACCGTCTCGGGGAGCAGGTTCACGCCCGTGCGCCCGGGCACGTTATATAATATAATAGGAACGGGCGAAGCCTTGGCTATGGCTACAAAATGCTGATACAGTCCCTCTTGGGAGGGCTTGTTGTAGTAAGGGCAGACGCTCAGCAGAGCTGAGCAATTGCTGATTGCTGATTGCTGATTGTTGATTGTTTCTACCACTTGTTGGGTGTTGTTGCCGCCTAAGCCTATCACGAGGGGGAGGCGACCATTCACCTTACGAACCACAAAGTCCCAAACTTCCGCTTTTTCGGCATCGGTCATGGTCGCCGCCTCGGCGGTGGTTCCTAAGACAACAAGGAAATCGACAGAACCTTGTAACTGTATATCCAATAGGGCATCTAATGCCTTGTAATCCACGGCTCCTTTGGCATCAAAGGGCGTGATGAGAGCGGTACCGAGTCCATGTATCATAGTGATTGGTGATTTGTGATTGCTTATTGCTGATTGCTTATTGTTTGTTAATCATTTTGAGGTAGCGTATAATTTGTTCAAAGAGGAAGACGGGGGTGATCGGTTGGGATACAGCAATCATAAAATCCAAGATACCATGAGTGAGTTCCAGTCCTGCCTTACAGTCCGCACTGGCGTAAAGGGCAAGGTAATGCATCGGCCGACATGGCTCTAATGTCAAGTCGATAAGCAGGTCATAGTGAACCGTTTGCAAGTGAGCAATCACGACTTTGGAGGGTTTTTCAAAGAAATTGATTTCCGTCTGTTCGCTAAAACTAAAAAGCGTAACCTCTTTGCCATCGGCAACGAGTTGTTTTTTTAGTCGTTCGATAGCCTCTTTTCCTGCCGATTCCTTGTACAGGACAAGCACATTACGCATGCTATCGTAGTTCCTTAGTCTTGGTTGGCGCGGCTTTTGCTTGCGAATGGCTCGCTCCAATACCCATTGTTTAAGATTCTCCAACATAGTTTATCATTTGTAAAAACTCATCTTCAGAGACGAGTGCTATTCCTAATTGCTCTGCTTTTTTGCGTTTCTCGGGACCCATATTATCGCCGGCTAAGATAAAGGAGGTGTTCTTACTCACCGACCCGCTGTTCTTGCCGCCATGGGCTTCAATCATATCCTTATATTCATCGCGCGAGTGGAACGCAAAGGTTCCGGAGATGACAATCGTTTTGCCGGCTAACTGTGTACCCGCTTTTCCGACAGAAGCCGTGCCCGTAAAGGTGACCCCCGCTTGCTGGAGGCGATGCACGATTTCTAAATTGCGTATATCGTTGAAGTAAGCGATGATATTATCCGCTATTTGGTCGCCTACATCTTCAATGGATGTCAGTTGCTCCTTGCTTGCCCATTGCAGTTCGTCAATAGAGGGGAAGGTGCGGGCAATCTTCTTGGCGGTGGTTTCTCCTACCATCCGAATACCGAGGGCAAAGAGTACCCGTTCCCAAGACACTTGCTTGGAAGCCTCGATGCCGGCTAAGATATTCTGTGCGGACTTCTCTCCGAGCCGCTCTTGCTTGGCGATGTCCTCTGCTTTCAAATCATAGATATCCGCGATGTTATGCAGTAGCCCTTGTCCAAAGAGCAGGTCTATCGTTTCGGCTCCCAAACCGTCTATGTTCATGGCCTTACGGCTTACAAAATGCTCTATCTTGCCTTTCAGTTGAGGCGGACAAGTGACATCGTTCGGACAACGCCAAGCGGCTTCGCCTTCCACGCGAACGAGGGGCGTTCCACATTCGGGGCAAGTACTTATAAAGTTGAAAGGTGCGTCCGCGCACTCCGATAAAGCACCTTCGGTCGATAGTTGAGAGTTGATAGTATTTTCTTTGGCGACGATCTTGGGGATGATTTCACCGCCTTTCTCCACCCAAACACGGTCGCCTTCTTGGATGCCGAGTTCGCGAATAAAATCTTCGTTGTGCAGGGTGGCCCGTTGTACGATAGTGCCACTGAGAGGAATAGGATCGAGGTTGGCTACGGGTGTGACCACTCCGGTTCGCCCTACTTGGTAGGTGATTTTACGGAGGGTGGTTAGTTGACGCTCGGCTTGGAACTTATAAGCAATAGCCCAACGGGGCGTTTTGGCCGTATAACCCAACTGCTCTTGCTGACGGATATTATTCACTTTAAGTACTATACCATCGGTGGCAACGGGAAGGTTCTTGCGCTCCGTATCCCAATAATTGATAAAAGCCATCACCTCGTCTATGCCGTGGCAGATACGGACGGCATCCGAGATAGGGAATCCCCATGCTTTGGCCGTTTGCAGCCGATCATAGTGATTGTCGGAAGGCAAGTTATCCCCGAGCATATAGTAGAGGTACGTGGTCAAACCGCGACGAGCAACCTCGCGCGGGTCTTGCAGTTTGAGCGTACCCGAAGCAGCATTACGCGGATTGGCAAAGAGAGGTTCCTCTTGCTCTTCGCGCTCCTTGTTGAGGCGCTCAAAGTTCTCCCAAGAAAGGAGCACTTCGCCACGTAGTTCGATATTATCTTTGATGGCAATCGTCCAAGGAATAGTGGGGATGGTCTTGATATTAACCAGCACATCGTCGCCTCGCGTGCCGTCGCCCCGCGTGACGGCATGGGTGAGATTGCCGTTCTCGTACCAAAGGGAGATACTGAGGCCGTCGTATTTGAGTTCGCAGCACACTTCCACATCGGAGGGCAGTTTGCTCAACCAGTCTACCACTTCCTCCCGGCTATAGGTGTTCGCCAGCGAGAGCATAGGATAGCGGTGCGCAATGGTGGTGAATCCTGACTTTTTGCTAAGGTCACTGCCTACATGGTGGGTGGGCGACTTGGGATCGTCCATATCGGGGTAGAGTCGCTCTAAGTCTTGGAGGCGATGCATCTTCATGTCAAACTCTTGGTCCGACATTGTGGGGGCATTGAGGACGTAGTACTTATAGTTTTGCTCCTCTAACTCCTTGCGAAGGGACAAGAGTTCTTCCCGTTCGGGATTTTCTATTTCAGAGAATAAATCCATTATTGCACGATAATCTTAAACTGCTTGACTTTTCCGTTGGCATAGATGCTGACGAAATACAATCCGGGCAAATCGGGTGTCTTGGTAATGGTATATTCGTCCTCATCCATTTCGCCTTGTAAAACGAGTTGCCCCGCAGGAGTATAAATAGCATAATAACTTGGGGTGTCCTCTTTTTTGGCATTATAGACCACTATTTCTCGGCCATTTCGATAGAAATCGTCGTTATTTATGTATGCTTCCGTAGTGGGAATAAACGGTTCGTCGCTTAATCGTAGTCCCACTAATACCGGATCGTGGTCCGAGGAACGGAAGATGGTCTCGTCCGCACACCAGCCATCATAGGTGTGACAATCGTCCTCGTCCGAATTGATATGGAAAGCGAGCATGCCGGTGACTTGCGGCAAAAGAGTCGTATTGGCAAGAGCATGATCCAAAATGCCCACCTCATTGCCAAAGCGATAAGAGTAACTCTCGTTGTTATAAAAATATTTATGGAGGTTGGTCATTCCGTTTTTCACCAGTAACTGAATAGGATCCTCCATGGAGTAGGCATTAAGGTCGCCCATGATGAGAATATCATCCTCCTTTACCATTCCTCGTTTGGATTCATAAGTAGAAATAACAGATTGTGCTTCCCGAGTACGTGTTCCGTTATATGCACTTTGTCCGTCATTCTTATCGGCATCGTCGCCGGTGCCATTACCGGACTTGGCTTTGAAGTGGTTGATGGAATAGAAGAATTTTTCCCCATTTTGTACGGATTGGAAAACCATCATCAGTCGTCGGTCCTGAGGACCACCACTCACTTCGATGGTTGTTTGTAAGGCGGGAACCAGCACGTCCGGGCAATAAACGATGGCGGATTGGGTATAAGTTCCTTGTGCCGTGGAGGAAGAAGCAATAAATTTGAAGGGGCGACCGGTGTTTTTGTGTAGGTCATCAACTATCTCTTGGAGGGCTGCGGTTCCTTTTTGCACCTCTACTAAGCCATAAAGGTCAGCATTGATAAGGGCGAGCGCTTGACTGATTTTCTTGCGTTGTTTGTTGTGCTGAGATTGATTGTCAGGACCATAACCTTCTCCAAAACCGGAAACAAGGTAGTATTCGAGGTTCATCGCACAAACGAGGACGTTATGTTTGCCTCGCTTATCGATAAGAGACAGATTGGGACCGGCTAATAACTGTTGCTGCGAATTAGCTACCCATTCTCCGCTGATAAACGAGACGGACGAGGTGGATGAAACCTTAACGGTGAGGTTCTCTACCACTTCTCCTAAACGGCGGGAACCCACTCCGTTTAACTTGAATGAGGCGGCGGCATTAGCGTTTCTTTGATTAGAATATTCCTTGGAACCGGGAAGAGCCACTTCGGTACCAGAATAAGCATGGTGAACGGAAACGGAAGGGTTGCTTCCTGCGGAAACAACATAGACAGGAACAGGGAAGGTGACTTCTTGACCTACATAGTTTTTAAGGTCCGAAACGGACCATGAACTTATATCCGAAATGGATAGGGTAGTAGCCGCTTGTAGGCAAGCGATAAAACCAATAAATAACCCTATGAGGAATCTTCTTTTCATAATTTGACGACAAAAGTACACTTTTTTTTGTATATATGCAAACTTTTTTGTAATTTTGCAGCCGAAATGCAAATAAATTGGTCAAAAATAGGAGATTGGTGTAAAAAATACTTGTTGAACAAGTATCTTATCGCCATTATTGTGTTTGTGGTGGTCTATGCTTTTATTGGGGATCAAAGTTTGGTGCGTCGTATCCGTCGCTCCTATCAGATTCACCAATTGGAGCGCCGGCTCAAGCAATACAATGAAGCATCCGAGCAAGCCCAACGGGAACTCAATTTGCTGCAAGATCCGGATAGTTTGACCAAGTACGCTCGCGAACATTATTATATGCACGAACCGCATGAAGATGTGTATATAGTAAGGGAAAAATGATTGACAAATTAGTTACACATCATCGCATTTTAGGAATTGACCCAGGTACTCTTTTTATGGGTTGGGCGATTCTGGATACGGAAGGCCAAAAAGTGAGTTTGGTTGACTTTGGTGTGGAGGATGTTCATAAATTGGAGAGTCAGTATGCGAGGCTTCAAAAGGAGTTCTTCTTTTTGCAGCAACTTATTGATAATCAGCACCCTACAGAGCTTGCTATAGAAACGCAGTTCGTGGATAAAAATCCGCAAACAATGATAAAAATCGTGCATGCTCAAGGGGTGGCTATTGCGGCCGCTTTAAGTCGGGATTTACCGATTAATGAGTACTCTCCGATGAAGGTAAAAATGGCGATTACGGGGAATGGGCATTCGGATAAGAGTCAGGTGGCAGATATGTTGCAGCGATTCTTGCATATCCCGGATGAGAAAATGCCCAAAAAACTGGACGCAACGGATGCGTTGGGAATAGCTTATTGTCATTTTTTGCAATTAGGCTTGCCGATGGGTGTGGAGCACGGGGCTAAAAACTGGACGACTTATGCCAAACAACGCGGGTTGAAGGAATATACGGTAACGGGACCGAATGCCAAATTATTGGCTGCCTTGAAACAAAAAAAATAATGTTTTTTGCATAAATATTTGCATATGTCAAAAAAAAGTTGTAATTTTGCACTCGATTTTGAAATCGAATCAATAATCACTAAACAATAATCAATAAACAATTAATTATTATGGCTTACGTTATTTCTGATGATTGTATCGCTTGTGGCACCTGTAAGGATGAGTGCCCGTTAGGAGCTATCTCCGAAGGCGAACATTATTCTATTGACCCTGAAATATGTGCCGAATGTGGTACATGTGCAGATGTCTGCCCGAGCGGCGCAATTTCTAAACAATAAGAATTGCTGTTTTTTAGCAGAGTAGGGACTTTCTAATGGAGAGTTCCTACTTTTTTTATAAAAATTTTATAAAAAAACACGCGCGCTCTTGCGTATATCAATATTTTTTTGTAATTTTGCAGCCAAATTTTCGAAGTGTCGAAAACAAAATGGAGAAATAACAGTGAACAGAGAGTACTAAATCTCTCACAGATTTCACAGATTTCACGGATGGTGTTATAATTTATATTACTTTTTATTTTTACTTTGTCTATGATAGTAAACTATCCTATCCAAACTAAAAACGAAAAAGCAGACGAAGGTTCACAAGTTCACCTTCGGCATTGATAGCTCAATGCTAATAATAAATTATTGAGGATAAATTACACAGATGTGGGTGTGGGGAGCGAGGTGAAAGGAAATTACACAGATGCAGCAGCGGGAGAAGCAAGAAACGAGAAACGAGAAACAAGTACGGTCAGCGACCGAAGGGCGCTATAGGAGCACAGACTGACTTCCGTAAAAACAGTAGTGTCCCCGCCGCTGGGTCGGTGGGGGTAGGGGCGACGCAGGGGGCGTCGGTTTTCGAGGAAGTGCAGTCGGCGCGGACGAAAAACGAGACCGTACCTATAAGCGCGAGGGAGCGCCCCGCGGCAAGGGGCAATAAGATGCCCCGACGAGCGGAAGGAGATTAGGGAGAAAGGCGGAAAGGCTGAGAGGTGGAGAGGCGACAGGAAAAAGGAAGAAGGAAATAATAAGTAGTTATATAGAAGCAAAATTTGATTTATTAATAAAATAACCGCTAATCGATTATGTTAGAGACATTTTTTCAGATGCATGATTATCTGGTAGCGCATGCCGAGATGCCTATTAGACGTTTACTCATGGATGAGATTAATTGGGATGACCGCTTGATTGCCATTAAGGGAGGCCGAGGTGTTGGTAAAACCGATTTCCTTCTAACGCGTGCCCGCGAATTGGAGTCGCAGTATCAAGATCAGTTGGCTGCAGGGTCTCATAAACGCAAGTCCCATCGTCGTCCTTGCTTGTATGTGAACCTCAATAACTTCTATTTTACGGAGCATTCATTGGTAGAATTCGCTTCTCAGTTTGTAAAAGCCGGAGGTAAATACTTATTCTTGGACCAAACGTTCAAGTATCCGGGTTGGTCTAAAGAGTTGAGGCGTTGTCATGATCGTTTTAAGGACTTGCATATTGTTTTCTCTGCTTCTCCTGTGATGCGGTTAGTGGAGGAAAATAGGGATATGAGCGGTATCGTTAAGATGTATAATCTGCGTGGATTCTCGTTCCGTGAGTATTTGAACTTGCAGACAGGGTTGCATTTTAAGCCTTATACGTTGGAGGAGATTATTCGCTCGCACGGGTCTATCTCTCGTGAGATTTGCGAATTGGTTCATCCGTTGAATTACTTCAAGGCGTATCTGAAGAGTGGTTATTTCCCCTCTTATCGTGAGAATAAGGATTATCAAACGGAACTTTTGAAGATGATGAATATGATGTTGGAGGTGGATATTCTTATTATCAAGCAGATAGATGTGCAGTGTTTGCCTAAGTTACGTAAGTTATTGCACATAATGCTGCGCGAAGCGCCGTGCGCTCTCAATATCAGCAATATCTCGGACGATATTGATATGTCTCGCGCCACCACAATGAATTATATTAAGTGCCTCAAGGATGCTCGGTTATTGAATTTACTCTATATGGAGGGAAAATCTTATCCTATGAAGCCGACTAAGGTATATATGCAGAATACCAACATAGCAACCATGGCGTTGGAGCGAGAAATGAAACCTATCGAAGAATATGAGACTTATTTCTATCAGTCTTTGCATTCGGATCACAAGGTGAATGCCACGGAGCGTAATGCGATGTTTGTGGTGGACGGAAAATATTATTTCGATGTGAAGGAGAGACCGGGGGAACGTGATAGTATTCGTCCTTGTGCTGTGGGCGACTTGGAAACAGGTCGAAGCAATTATATCCCCTTGTGGTTGCTGGGATTCTTATATTGATTTTTAATTTAACAAAATAAATAACTATTATGAAAGAAAAGAAATTTATGACGTGTGATGGTAACACAGCGGCTGCGCACATTGCGTACATGTTTACGGAGGTGGCTGCGATTTATCCTATCACACCTTCCTCCCCGATGGCAGAGAACGTTGATGAGTGGGCTGCCGGCGGTCGCCAAAATATGTTTGGCGAACAAGTATTAGTTCAAGAAATGCAAAGCGAAGGCGGTGCCGCAGGGGCTGTTCATGGTTCGTTGGCAGCCGGTGCATTGACCACCACCTTTACCGCCAGTCAAGGACTGCTGCTGATGATCCCCAATATGTACAAGATTGCCGGAGAGTTGATTCCGACCGTTTTCCACGTGTCGGCTCGTACGTTGGCTAGCCATGTACTTTGTATCTTTGGTGATCACCAAGATGTGATGGCATGTCGTCAAACGGGTTTTGCCATGCTCGCAGAGGGTAGCGTACAAGAGGTAATGGATCTGGCCGGAGTGGCTCACTTGAGCACCATTAAGAGCCGTGTTCCGTTCCTCAATTTCTTTGATGGTTTCCGCACCTCGCATGAGTATCAAAAAGTAGAGGTGGTCGATATGGAAGACCTGCGTCCGCTGGTTGATATGGAGGCATTGAACGAGTTCCGTCAAAGAGCTTTGAGCCCCATGCGTCCGGTGATGCGTGGTATGGCGGAGAATCCCGACGTGTTCTTTGCTCATCGCGAGAGTTGCAATAGTTACTACGACAAGGTGGCAGACATCGTTTCCGATTATATGAACGAGATAACCAAGATTACAGGTCGCGCTTATCGTCCGTTCTCTTATTATGGGGCTCCCGATGCCGAACATATCGTGATTGCCATGGGTTCTGTTTGCGAGTGCTTGAAGGAAGTCATTGACTATAAGGCAGCGCAAGGTGAGAAATTAGGTATGATTAACGTTCACCTCTATCGTCCTTTCTCACTCAAATATTTAAAGGAAGCTATTCCCGCTTCGGCAAAGCGCATTTGTGTGCTTGATCGCACCAAGGAGCCGGGTGCTAACGGCGAACCTCTCTATCTGGATGTTAAAGATGCACTACAAGAGTTGGGTATGACGAATATCGAAGTAGTCGGCGGCCGTTATGGTTTGGGTAGCAATGATACCACGCCGGCGCAAATGATAGCCGTTTATGAGAACCTCAATCTGCCGATGCCGAAGAATCACTTCACGGTAGGTATCAATGACGATGTAACGTTTACCTCTCTGCCTGTTGGCGAGGAGATCGCCATGGGTGATAAGAGCCTGTTCCAAGCCAAGTTCTATGGTTTAGGAGCTGATGGTACGGTAGGTGCCAATAAGAACTCGGTGAAGATTATCGGTGAGGGAACGAATAAGTATTGCCAAGCCTATTTCAGTTATGATAGTAAGAAGTCGGGCGGTTTCACCTGTTCGCACCTTCGTTTCGGTGACGAACCGATTCGCTCTACCTATTTGGTGACCACACCTAATTTTGTGGCTTGTCACGTACAGGCGTACCTTAAGATGTATGACGTGACGCGCGGTTTGCAAAAAGGCGGTATCTTCCTCTTGAACACCATTTGGAACGAGGAGGAGTTAAAACAAAACTTGCCCGACAAAGTGAAGAAATACTTTGCGGATAACGAGATTAAATGTTATTATATCAACGCCACGAAGATTGCGCAGGAGATTGGTTTGGGCAATCGCACCAATACGATTCTGCAATCCGCTTTCTTCCGTATCACGGAGGTCATTTCGGTGGAGAAAGCGGTGGAAGAGATGAAGCACTTCATCGTTAAATCCTATGGTAAGAAGGGTGAGGATGTAGTCAATAAGAACTACGCTGCGGTGGATCGCGGTAACGAATATCACTTGCTCGCTATCGATCCCGCTTGGAAGAATATCGTTGTTAAGGAAGAAGAGGGTGTTGCCGGCGATCCGGCATTCATTGCTAAGGTCGTTCGTCCGATTAACGCACAAGCCGGAGACTTGCTGCCCGTTTCCTCTTTCAAGGGTATTGAAGACGGTACATGGCCTTCGGGTACTGCCAAATATGAGAAACGCGGTGTGAGTGCCTTCGTTCCCGTTTGGAATGCCGATAACTGTATTGAGTGTAACCAATGTGCTTATGTTTGTCCTCACGCTTGTATCCGTCCGTTCGTTTTGGACGAGAACGAAGTGAAGGGTTTGGATGCCGCTACGCGTGAAATGAAAGCTCCGGCTGCATTGAAGGGCATGCACTTCCGTATGCAAGTGGGCGTGATGGACTGCCTTGGCTGCGGTAACTGCGTAGATATATGCCCGGGTCATCCGAAGTTAGGTAAGGCGTTGACGATGGTTCCGCTGCAAGGTCAAGAGGCGGAGGAGAAGAATTGGGAATACTGCGTGAACAACGTTAAGAGCAAACAAGACCTCATTGATATCCAATCGAACGTGAAGAACTCGCAGTTCGCCACACCGCTCTTTGAGTTCTCGGGTGCTTGCTCGGGTTGCGGTGAAACGCCGTATCTGAAACTCATCAGCCAACTCTTTGGTGATCGTGAGATAGCCGCTAACGCTACCGGTTGTACGTCTATTTATTCGGGTTCGGTTCCCTCCACTCCTTATACTGCGAACGAGAAGGGACACGGACCGGCATGGTCTAACTCCTTGTTTGAGGACTTCTGCGAATATGGTTTAGGTATGCAAATCGCCCATCGTAAGATTAAAGAGCGTTTGGCTAAACTGATGACCAAAGCGCAAGGATGTGAATGCTGCTCGGCAGAGTTGAAGGCTATGTTCAATGAATGGCTTGAGAATAAAAATAACGCTGAAGTAACGAAACGTCTCTACGAACCGATGGTGGCTGCCATGGAGGCTTGCGGATGCGACACTTGCAAAGAGATTCTCAAATATAAGGATCATATTGTTAAACGCAGCCAATGGATCATCGGTGGTGATGGTGCTTCCTATGATATAGGTTACGGAGGATTGGATCACGTCATCGCTTCGGGTGAGGATGTTAATATCCTTGTTTTGGATACGGAGGTTTATTCCAATACCGGTGGTCAGGCATCTAAATCAACGCCACTCGGTGCGATTGCTAAATTTGCGGCTATGGGTAAGCGCGTGCGCAAGAAAGACTTAGGTATGATTGCCACGACCTATGGCTATGTTTATGTAGCACAAATATGCATGGGTGCCGATCACGCTCAAACGCTGAAGGCTATTCGTGAGGCGGAGGCTTATCCCGGACCGTCCCTTATTATTGCTTATGCTCCCTGTATCAACCATGGTCTAAAAGCAGGCATGGGCAAATCCCAAGAGGAGGAAAAGAAAGCCGTGGCTTGCGGTTACTGGCACTTATGGCGTTATAATCCGGCATTGGAAGCTGAGGGTCAAAATCCGTTCTCGCTGGATAGTAAGGAACCCGATTGGACACTGTTTGAAGAGTTCTTGAAGGGTGAGGTGCGTTTTGCCAGCGTGATGAAGCAGTATCCCAATGAGGCAGCCGAACTGTTCCAAGCTGCTCAAGATAATGCTAAGTGGCGTTATCGCAGTTACTTGCGTATGCTCGCCACCGATTGGACTAAGTAATTTACGATTGGACGATTTACGATTTACCATTTAACTATTGGATTATGAAACGTTATTTTATTTTTGCATTCGTTGCATTGGCAACAATCATGACAGGTTGTAAGAACCCTGCCAAGTCTGGTTTTCCACAATTAGATGCCTGGGCGAAACAGGCCTATGAAGTAAAATTGAATATCATTGGTTATCCTTGTAGCCAAGAACTGGAACTCCAAGAGTACTATCGGTGGTATGAGGCCAATAAGTTGGGAACTATCTGCTTGAATAATGTAGGTGATCCCTTTGCCGGTGGCGTGATGAAAGTGGGTGCTCTTGAATTGGAACGCGAAGTGATGGAGTGGTTTGCTCCTCTCTATGGCTATGAGCAGGGTGATTTCTGGGGCATCGTTTCCAATAGCGGTACCGACGGCAATAACCATGGTATCTACTTTGGTGTGAACTACCTTTACGAACTAACGGGTCAGATGCCTGTTTTCTATGTTTCCGATGAGGCTCACTACTCGAATATGCGTTTGGCCGATCTTCAAAACTTGGATATCTGTTTGATTCCTTCGGACACGATGGGCCGCATGATTCCCGAAGAGTTGGAGAAGCGTCTTAATCCCAAGCGTCCTTGCTTGATTGTCTATGCGATGGGCTCCACAATGAAGGGTGCTGTAGATGATCAAGAGGCATTGAATGCCGTATTGGCTAAGTTCCCGCAAATGGCTGTTTATCGTCATGTGGATGCCGCTCTGTTCGGTGGTTACTTGCCCTTCACAGAGTATAAGGATCTTGTCAATCAAGAAAAGATGGGTTATCAATCCATTGCTATCAGTGCTCATAAGTTCTTTGGTTCGGATGAACCGGCAGGATTGTTCTTAACCTCGAAAGAGGTCTATGACAAGCAGAATCGCTATGATATTCCTTATCTAAATAAGAATATGAAGATGATCAACTGCTCGCGTCCAACCCAACCGGTGCTTAAGTTTTGGTGGATGATTCATAAAGTGGGTGCGGAGCGTTGGAGTGCCCAAGCCAAAGGAATGTTGGAGAACACGGCTTATTTTGATGCTAAACTGACGGAGATTGGCTATCCGCACTGGATTAACAAATTGAGTAACACTGTTATCTTCAAATGTCCGAGTGATGTCCTTGTTAATAAATATAACCTGGCTACAGGGAATGATGCTAAAATGGGTGGTCCTATCGCTCATGTAGTGGTTATGCAGCACGTGAATAAAGCCCTCATTGACCGCTTCGTTGAAGACCTCAAGAACGACAAAACTAATCACTAAGCACTAATCACTAAGCACTAACCACTAATGAAAAATATCCAATCCGAGGCATTTGATTGCTTACTCTGTTTGTCGGCTCCTTGTAATAGGGCTTGCCCCAAAGACTTGCATCCGGCACGCGGTGTGCGTGCGGTGCGCTTTGGGAATACCGCCTTAGCCTCCCAATGGCTAACGGATGCTTGCGCCGACTGTGATGCACCTTGTGAAAAAGCGTGTGTTCGCCCTGATCGTCCTATTCGTATCAAAGAGATGGCAAAGCAACTGCAAGGAACTTCTTTAAACTTTACACGGCTTGCCGATCGCGCCCCTTTGGGCAGAGAACTTTCCACTTTAAACTCAATAGACTTGTCTATTGACTTCTGTGGAATCCGTTGCGAGAACCCGTTCTTCCTTGCTTCGTCTGCTATCGCCACGAACTATGAGATGATAGCACGTGCCTTTGAAATGGGATGGGGTGGTGTCTATTTCAAAACCATTGGCGACATGAAAATAGAGGAGGTCAGTCCGCGTTTTGATGCCGTCAAAGACCTCAATCGCAGTTTTACGGGCTTCCGCAACATGGAACAACTCAGCGAGCAAACAGCAGAAGAAAACTTCGACATCATCAAACGCCTCAAACAGAACTATCCATCGAAGATCATAGTGGCGTCTATCATGGGGCAAACCGACGAGTCGTGGGAGGTGTTGGCGAAGCAAGCAGAGGCGGCTGGAGCGGATATGCTGGAACTGAACTTCTCTTGCCCGCAGATGAAAACCAAAGGTCTAGGCTCGGATATAGGTCAAAATCCCGAATTGGTCGCTTTCTATACTTCGTTCGTTAAACGCGTAGTGTCTATTCCTGTCATAGCGAAGATGACACCGAACATCACTTCGATGGTTCCGGTGGCGATGGCGGCTACCTTTGCTGGAGCAGATGCTATATCGGCAATCAATACGATTAAGTCTGTCACCATGTCTATGGAGAGTATGGTTAGCGGAAAACGCACTGTCAGCGGGTATTCCGGCAATGCAGTTAAACCCATTGCTCTCAAGCACATCCTGGATATGAGCAAAAATCCGATGCTGAAAATAACGGGCAAACAACTGCAACTCAGTGGTATCGGTGGTATTGAGACTTGGCGTGATGCTCTCGAATTTATTCAACTCGGCTGCCAAAATGTGCAAGTCTGCACGGCGGTCATGCAATATGGCTACCGCCTGATAGAAGACCTTAAACTCGGTCTGCAACACTATATGGAAGTCAACAATGTCAAACATTTGCAAGACATTGTTGGTTCGGAACTGCATACCTTCGTAGCGCCTTCTCGCTTGGACCGCAAGACACTTGTTTATCCTAAGTTTATTCGCGAAGAGTGTGTCGGTTGCGGTCGCTGTTATGTGGCTTGTCAAGATGCCGGACACCAAGCCATTGAGTTCGATTGGCAAACACGTCAACCTAAACTCAATGGACATAAGTGTGTAGGTTGTCACCTATGTCGATTCGTTTGCCAACAAGAAGCAATAGGCGTCACCAATCGTATTCCTAAACAAGAGAAATAGAAATGTTGAAACGCGTTTTGCTATATCTTATTCTCCTTCTGGCAGTAGGGACTTTGTCTGCCCAAACGAAGGTAACGTTAGAGCAACTACAACAGAACTGGTCTCGCTACCAGGGACAACGAGTTACCATTACTACGCCACTCATCGTTTGTGGCAAGTATTACGATTCATTAATCGTGTCTTCCGAGCGTCTCTTCGTTCCCGAAGAACGAGCAGTCGGTCTGGGTCAAGGTGACTCCACTACCTATTGGTATTGGCGACATTATAATGATTCGCTCCGTATCAAACTGCAATGCCGAACGGGATTTAACCTCAATCTTGGGGCAACGGTCAAGAACCTGACTGCCCAAGTGATGGGACCTCGTTCGTTGCAGACGGGGGCACAACCTCGTTTCAAGAACTACAAACCCTCTAAAAACGTTAAACTTGCTAAACCGGCTAAACCCGCTAAACCCGCCCTCACCATCTGTGCGGCGAATATACAAAACTATTTTGTGCATGTAGGAGGCTATGCCACCAAGCGTAACACGCCCGGTCAGCACCAATGGCAATGTGAGAAGACGGCTGCGGCACTGACACGAATCAATGCGGATATATATGCTCTCTGCGAATTAGAGCAGGGTTCGTCGGCTCCGGCGGAACTATGTGCTCGAATGAATAGTTTATGCCGTAAGGATAAATATACCTATGTGGTGACGGATACGATGGATCGCGACACCATTTCAGTAGGATTCATATACAATAAGGCACGCGTGCGCCCGCACGAGGACTTGATTTTTGTGTATAACGAGAATCTAAATAATATCTACGCCCACCGCTTTATGATTCAGTCGTTTGAGGACATTTCGACAGGACAATCCTTCTATATGTCGCTTAATCACCCGCGTTCTAAACGGGGTGATCCGGCTGAGGCGAATGCCAAACGTGTAGCAAGTATCACGCGTGTATTAGCGGCTTTGGATACCTTGGATGCACCTATTATCTTGGTGGGAGATTATAACGCCTATGGCCAAGAACAGTCCTTGCAGATGCTGGTCAACGCAGGATATAAAGATATGGTCATGGCGATGGATAGCCTCAATTACTCCTACTCATATAATGGCGAGTGCGGCTATTTGGATCGCGTCTTTGCCAATGAGCCGATGCAAGGTTACATAACCTCTATTCAACCTATTCACTGGAATACGGATTATTACTATTCGGCGGCTTATTGGAATAAATATAACTATAAGAATAATATTCCTCCCAAGGATAAACAGGAAAATATCTGGAAGTGTGTGTCTTCACAGGCAAAGAAGAACCTACTCTTCCGTTATTCGGATCACGATCCCCTACTTATAATGCTCAACTTCTAATGAAATACGCGGCTACAATCGGTTTCTTCGATGGTGTCCATTTGGGGCACCGCTATCTCCTCTCTTCTTTAAAAGAGGAGGCAGCGAAACGTGGGTTACAGTCGGCCATTATTACCTTTGAGCAGCATCCACAACAAGTGCTTAGGGGTGAAGCTCCCAAGTTGCTCACTACCTATAAAGAGCGTATTGCCCTTTTACGAGCGACGGGAGTGGATGAAATTTTCTGCTTTAACTTTGAACTCATTCACACGATGTCAGCGGACGAGTTCGCCCAACTGCTCCACGATCGCTGCGGAGTCGATGTCCTTATTATGGGTTACGATCACCGCTTTGGTTGCACTACGTTACCGGCAAATCAACAATCAGCAATCAGCAATCAGCAATTAGAAGTGCTTCGTCTTCCCGAACTTCCCGGCAACCAACATATCTCTTCTACACAAATACGCCAAGCCTTGCAAGAGGGACGAATTGTGGAGGCCAATGAGATGTTGGGGTTCGCTTATATGCTGATAGGTAAAGTAGTACATGGCAAAGGTCTTGGTAGAACGATTGGTTTTCCGACGGCGAATATAGCGGTAGAACCGGACAAACTCATTCCCGCACCGGGTGTTTATAGTGCGGAGTGGAACTTTAAAAAAGTTCTCCTCAATATCAATGATACCATTGAGATGTATGTTCCCAATTTTGAAGGCGATTTGTACGATAAAACGATTATGGTGGAATTGATAGCTCGTATTCGGGGGGAGCAACACTTTGATACCATGGAAGAATTAAAAGAACAAATAAAAAGAGATTTGATGACTTTATGAAAAAGATTATCCTTTTACTTTCACTTTTCATAGCCACTTTCACTGCCGCTTTGGGTGCAGTACGCACCGTGGAACAAGCAGCTACATTAGCCGTTCAGTTTACGAACGAAAAAGTTGCTGAACCCAATAGGGCTCCTATGACGGCTGTGTCATTTCAGTTGGTGCATGAGCGGGCTAAGATACAAAACACGGAACCGGCCTTTTATGTATTCAATAAAGCGGATAAGGGTGGTTATGTCATTGTCAGCGGAGACGATCGCACGGTGGATATCTTGGGCTATTCTAATCAAGGCTCCTTTGACGCAACGAACATCAATCCCAACCTTCAGTTTTGGCTCAATCTATTGCAAGAGGCCGTTTCGGCTACCAATGATACGAATGTGATTCACAAAGCACCTCTGGCTACTACGGCGATTGATCCTCTTTTGACCAATAAAGAGGGGCAAGAGATAACTTGGTATCAGGAGTCTCCCTATAACGATCTTTGTCCTTCGGATAGTTATGGAAAATGTATGACCGGTTGTGTGGCAACGGCAGCGGCTATGGTGATGTACCATTGGTGCTATCCTATCAAAGGAACGGGATCACACTCGTATACCTGGGAAAAATGTACTTTATATGATAGAAGGGGGGATTGTAGGCAAAGTACGGCAATAAGTTTATCTGCCGATTTTGAAAATACGTACTATGATTGGGAGAATATGCTACCGGCATATATGAATAAGTCTACGACTACGGCGCAAAAAACGGCGGTGGCCACGCTCATGTATCATGCCGGAGTGGCGTGTGAAATGGAGTATAGTTCACAAGGTAGCGGATCGTGCACCGATTGGATTGGAGCCGCTTTAATCAACTATTTTGGCTATACAGCGGAGAAATTTATTACGCAATCTTCTCGATATTCCACGGCAATGACTTCGGAGTTTAGCGTTTCAATAAATGAAATTGAAGAATATTTCAATGCCGATTTAGAGGAAGGACTTCCCATCATTATGGGTGGCCAAGATAAATCCGGAGATGGCGGCCATGAGTTTGTATGCGATGGTCGTGACGAGAATGGTAACTTCCATATCAATTGGGGGTGGGAAGGAGATGGCAATGGCTTTTTCTCTTTGAACGCACTGCAAGTAGATGATTTTAATTTTTCTTCGGGAATAGATGCTATTATTGGTCTTCGCCCGGGAGTAGTAGATACTATTCATGTTGATAGTATACGTGTGAGTCCTACTTCCCAAACGCTGAAGATAAATGAAAAAGCAACCTTAACGGCCACTATTCAACCCTCAACTGCTACGATTAAAAAGATTCTGTGGTCTTCTTCTAATCTCAATGTGGCAACGGTAACGGATGGCGGCATCGTTCGAGGTATCGGTCCCGGTCAGACAACCATCACCGCCACCACCAAGGAGGGCAATAAAACAGCTACGTGTACCATTACGGTCATAGACGAGTTCGTACCTTCCGATGTGTTTGAACTAGTGACGGATGCAGCGGGGTTACAGGAGGGCGACGATATTATTATTGAAGCCACCTATAATAATGCTCATTATTGTCTTTCCAATGTCATGCATAGTACAATCAATACAAGCTATGCCGATTGCGAACAAGTACAAATAGTTGATAATGCCATTTCTTTATCGGAGAACTCCAAGGTGGCTGTATTGAAACTCGGTAAACAAGACGGGGCGTGGACTCTAACCAATGCCGCAGGACAAAAACTCGGTGTTAAAGGGGCTAAGAAATTAAGTCTTGAAGAAGGAATCGCTACTTGGTTCTTGAACATAACGAGCGGGAAAGCAACCTTGGGTAGTACGACGGAAACTTATGGCCGCATCCTATATAATAACAATAACAATAGTCCTCGTTTCTGTAACTACACCACAAACACTTCTCAATCGATGATTTTACCGCGGATTTTTGCTCGGTATAACTCCACTCCAATTCAAGTGGTTAAGGTTACTGGAGTTGAGATAGGACAATCGTCCGCCCAACTATTGGTCGGAAACGAGTTATACCTCTATTATGCCGTTAAACCGATGAACGCTACCAACCAATCCGTTGTATGGTCGTCTTCCAATCCGGCTATAGTTGCAGTTGACCCCGATCAGCACTCATCAGAGGATGCGAAGACGGTGCTCATTAAAGGATTATCCGAAGGTAAGGCTACCATCACTGCCCAAACACTCGATGGCACTTTTACAGCAACTTGTAAAGTAACGGTTACCAAAGAGCAGATTATTCCAACGGATACCATTTGGGTGAAGGCTTCGGAGGGTAAGACTATAGGGGATAAACTGCTTGCCGGTGAGCAAACCGAACAGTTTTATGGTGTACATGGGTATATAACCTATATAAGTTCATCGGCATATCAAGGTTTTTGGATTGATGATGCGCTAACCCGTCAAGAAACATTCCAAGGTTTTCAATGTTCTCTGCCCGAAAAGCACCAATTAGAAGTGGGAGAATATGTGTGCATATTCGGCTATATAATGAACTATAACAACGAGAAGATACAAATTAAGGATGGTACCGTCATTGTGTTAGACGAACCTCTGGCCCTTGACCCTATTTATCCGGTGCCGAATGCTAAATCTCAAATTCGCAAGGTATTGGATAGCGGGCAGATTATTTTTATCCGCGAAGGTGTGAAATATAACGCGTTGGGAGTAAGGCTACTCTAACTTACTTCTCATAACAACCTGCAGAAGCCTTGGTCGCATCGCGGCTGAGGCCTTCTTTGTCAAAGGGATAGAGGGTTGCTATAGTAGAATCGGCTATTCCTCGCGCCGGAGAAAGAGGCGCAAGATGAAAATCGTAATAGTCGTATTTCTTATACTCAAAGTAAGTGTTTACAAACACTTGCGCCGTATCTTCCTTGCTTTGAATGTAATTACCCAACCAACGCGCTTCGGGGTCCTTGTGTAAGGTATCCGCCCATGTAATCTGCTCTGCACCCTTACTCGCAATAACACAATTCATAAACTCTGCCGTTACATTGTGCAAACTATCCGCATTATCTATATAAACGGCACCCAATCCTGTTTTTGATGAGGATTGAATGCGAACATTCGTAGCGTTAAAATATTCCGCTATCGTTGAATGAATAAACGTATGTTTGCCTCCCGTCAGATAAACGCAATACTGACCGCAGTTACTAATCTCTGTATTGGTTACCAAAGCATTCATATTGTGAATCGTCAAACCATTGCCCGCGTGATTGTGAAGGCGCGAGTTAGATAAAAGGAGTAGGGGAGTAGGGGAGGTCGCTCCGGCGACACCGGTATAATGGAGTAGGGAGGTGGAATCTTCGTTGATGATTTGAAGACCATTGACAGCACTGATAATATCCAAACCATCAATAGTATATTCGTTCGTGGCACCCGCCTTATGGCAAATAGTCATTCCTTCCCATCCTCCGGCAGTGTAAGAGTAGGGAACACTATCAAACAAATTATCCAAACGGTCACTGATGCATAAAGCGTTCTTTATGGAAACATCTCCGTAGGCCATCAAACTCGCTCCTTGGTGGAAATAGAGTCGCGCACCGGAATTCATAATAAGTGTGCCCGTTACCCATAATGTATCGTAGATTAGGTAGGGTTTAGTGGCAGTAAAGGTATAGTCGGTAAAGGAAGTCTTATGTTCCTTGCTTCGGATCTTTTCTACATCTTGTCCATAGGCTTCTAAGGTGATGGACTGCCGATTGCCATTGGTTTCAAAGAGTATCTGATCTTCCACCAACACCGGACTGTTCTTATCCTGCGGGTCAATCGTTACATTCACAAACAGGATAAGACTATCCTTTCCATTAATACGAATGTTGTTCAACCGACTTAGGTCATTCTCGCCATCCAAGTTGATGTGAAAAAAACGCCTGTCGGTTTGGCTGACTTTGGAAATTATCACCGCATTGTCATTGGGATTATATACCATCACCGATTTCGTCGCACTCCCTACACTCGTAAACACCGTATCAAAACTCACCGTGTCACAACTGAAACGAAGGCGCAAGGACGGGTCGTCACTCACTTGCTCGTTACGGCAAGAGGGAGAAATCATCGTAAGGGAGATTACGAGGATGGGGAGTATGGGAGTAGGGGAGTAGGGGAGTATGGAGAATAAGCGTTTCATTCAAAATTAAAGGTAAGGGAAATAACATGATTGGTTAAACGAGAGATGGATTGCATGTAATAATGGTCCGTAAAATTGATATCCGCAGGATTGCCCAATTGGTTGTTGAAACCAATATGATATTTGATTTCCGGACAGAACTTAAACCAGCGGAAATAAGTATCTACACCAAATCCTATCTCAAAGAAATAGTCTAAAAACTTAGTGGCCACTAATCGTTCTTTGCTGAAACTATTGACGTTCATACTCACTCCGCCACCCGTAATCACATAGGGACGATAATTGCCCTCTCGTGCGGCGGAAAACTTAAAATACAAAGGAATATCCAACGGAATGAGAACGTCATTATTATAGTTAAAATAACCTTTATAACTCAATCCTTCTTGCGAACGAGGGTCCATAAACTTAGCCTCCTCATTTTCCGCTCTATAACTGATGGATTGTTCCCTGAAATGCAAGGTGGGACAAACACGGAAGTTAACATAGCGGCACAACCTCACATCCGTGATGAACCCCACTCCAAAGCCAACGCCTATGTTGGATGTGCGGGCATGAACGATCGTGTTCGTTCCGTTCACATCAATCGTTTCACCGGATTCGCGCACGCTGTATCCTCCAAAGTCCAAGCCTAACGAGAAACCAAAGTGCACGACGCGATCATCCGCATAGGGCGTATTCATCGCTTCTTGCGCCTTAACCAATGAGGTTACGACACACAGAACGGCCAAAACTTTATACTTTAAACTATCCAACTTCTTTAAACTTTAAACTTAAAGACTAATATTCGGATGTGTCCTCAAATCCACCGCCGCCCATGTCGTTATCGTCGCCCATATGGCGTTTATTGGAAGGCTTCGGGTTGGAGTTACCGAAATTATAACTAACGGTAAGCGACAACTCGCGTGAGTTCCAGCGGTTCTCAGACCATTGCCAGAAGACGCCCTCCGTCTCGGTTATGTTACTGCGCGAACGGGAGTTAAGTAAGTCGCGCACATTGACAGACAAGGACAATTTACGATTGAGGAAGGTCTTACGCAGTCCTAAATCGATGCTATAGTGGTGGCTTGATCGACCTTGTGCCACTACGCGCGGAGAGGAGTAACGGCCGCGTATCTGACCCGAAAAGGTCTTGGTGAAAAGGAACTGCGCCGTAAGACTGGCCGTGAAAACAAAGGTGTTCTTCATCGGCAAGAGGACATTATCCAACGGCTGTCCATTGAGAACGGGCGTATAAAGAGCTTCATCAAGGCGGTTGTAATAACCACTAATCATCGTGTTGAGTTGGATCTTGTCTTGTAAGAAACGGTCTTTAGCTGCAATCTCCAAACCGGCAGCATGCCGTTTACCAAGGTTGGTAAAGGTCGTGTACATGATATACTCATCCGAGTAATTATTGGGTCCCATAAAACTAACGCGCTGACTCACATCATTAGTAAAACGATAGAACGCCTCCACGGATAGCGTGTGCATCTCCCATACCTTGAGGTAGTTTAGTTCAAGCGCCGATGAGTATTGCGGCATAAGACCGGGGTTACCATAGGAGATATTCGTTATATCCGATATGTCCTTCCTCGGATTGATCTGGTGCCCGCGGGGACGGTCAATACGACGCGTGTAGTTCAGTTGTATCTCATGCCCACCCCCGAAATCATAACTGAGGTACACACTGGGAAAGACTTGGAAATAGGAGGTGTCTGGTTGCTGGGCCGAAGTCAAACTGTCAGGATGATTAGCTGTATAATACTTGGACTCCAAATGCCGTTTGAAATACTCGCCACGCAGACCTACTTGTACGGCAAACTTATCCCAGAAACGATTGCCGTAGGTGATATATAGGGCGTGGGTCTGTTCGTTATTGGTAAAGTCATTGAAGATAAGGCGTTCTTGTTGGTTGGGGTCTTGCCCTTTTCCGTTCCATGCATTCGCATAGGTATTGCGCCACGCTAAGGTACTTTGCCAACCGGCTTCCAATCGGCTCTGCTTTGTTGGTTTCCACTCATAATCAACCTTCATTTGCAGGGATTGGTCTTTATTCTGATTGAGTTGCTCATCATAAGTGGAGTCCGGATTGGCTCCCGTCATGGAGTAATTGATTTGCTCGTAGATCTGGTTGTTATTCCAGTTCCATTGGTTATATTGGGCACTGGCCTGTAGGTAGTGCTGTTTATTAATTTCAAATCGCCAGTCGAGCATCGCATTGCCTCCGGGACTATACCCTCCGCCCGTTTGGTTACGCTCGTATTCATTGATCAGCGTTTCTTTGTTTGCTTCGTCTTGCGGACTGACGAAAGCCGTGGGGTCCACGTCATACTCCCAATAATGGGCAGGCGAATAATTGTTATTACTAAACCAGCCGTTCGTCTTGTCCTTATTGGGGTCCACATTGAGCATACCGAATCCGCTGATGCCGATCGTACTGCGCTCCGTGACGTGGAAATCCAGTCCGGCACGAAGGAACATGCCACCATGGTTGTGACGGTTATTACCCTCTTTAATCAAACGGGAAATTCCGGTTGTATCTCCGGCGGCATCACGCGCTATGTTATAGCGGTCCGATTTAGAAGAACCATTATTGAATCGTCGGTCGTATCCCAAACTGACATATCCGTCCACGATGCCCTTATTGAAATTCAAATTAAATCCCAATCGCCCTCCGGGAGGAATGTTCCAGGGCTTGGCCATAGCGTACCGAAGGTCCAGACTAACCGAACCATAGTAACCTGCGGCGCGATTCTGCTTGGTAACAAGGTTGATAATACCTGCCGTACCCTCGGGCGAATATTTAGCGGAAGGATTGGTGATAATCTCTATTTCCTTAATGGACTCTGCGGGCATCTGGCGCAGGATATCGGCACGGTTATCCGCCGTCAGACCGGCCGGTTTGCCGTTAATCCAAATCTCCACATCCTCCGAATTACGCAAGGCAATGGTGCCTTCTTGTTCGTTTACATCCACCGTCGGTATATTGGCGAGGGCTTCCGTGACACTAGCACCGGCATTGGCCATGTTTTGGTCAATGGTAAAGACTTTCTTATCCAATTCAAAGCGCATATTAGACCCTTGTGCCACCACTTCCACTTCTTCCAAGGCGCGCGTGTCTTCTTTAAGGAAGATTTTGCCTAAGTCAATGGCTTTGCCTTGCAGCTTGACCGACTTGGTCTGCTCCTCATAACCCATAAAGGACACCTTAACGATATAATCGCCCTTCTGTAGATTGGTGATGAAAAACACTCCCTCCTCGTCCGTTATCACACCCGTGATGGGGGCTGGGTCAGAAGGGGTAACCACACTCACATTGGCAAAGTCGATGGGTTTCCTTGAATTGGCATCTATTACCTTACCACAGATACTATTCTCTGCCCAAAGTGACATTACGGAGAATAGAAAAGAGAGAACTAAACATGCTCTATTAGCCATTGTACTGCTTCTTTATATCCGTCAACACCGTGTCCGATGATACTATGTTGGCATACATCTGTTAATAAATCAATTCTACGGAAAGGTTCTCTATCAAAAATATTACTTATATGTACTTCTACTACGGGCACTTGACACGCAGCTATAGCATCCCTTATACTTACACTCGTATGCGTGTACCCGCCTGCGTTTAATATAATGCCGTCATATCTTTCAGCGCAGCGGTCTTTCAGCGACAGCGGTCTTTCAGCGTTAGCGGTCTGCCAGCGAAGCGGTCCACCATGGGCTTGTATCCAATCAATAATATCTCCCTCGTGGTTGCTCTGTTTATAGGTAAAGCAAATATCGTGCCAAGCCTGTTGGAGATCAATCATAATTGACTCCATCGACTTAGTACCATAAATCTCGGGTTCTCGTTTCCCCAATAGATTTAAGTTAGGTCCATTAATAATGAGTATCCTCATTTCTCTACACTCTACACTCTAAACTAAAATCATCTTGCTCCATTGACGGCAAGTAGGAACTCGTCGTTATCTTCCGTCCGTTCCATATACGCTTTGAGTTTCTCCATGGCCTCGGTTCCGTTCATGTCGCTCAACTGTTTGCGTATTTGCCACATGCGGGAAAGTACGTCCTCGGGCAGAAGCAGGTCATCTCTACGAGTACTTGAAGCCGGTATATCCACCGCAGGGAAGATGCGCTTGTTACTCAGTTTACGGTCAAGTTGAAGTTCCATGTTACCGGTACCCTTGAATTCCTCAAAGATGAGGTCATCCATCTTACTTCCGGTCTCCGTAAGGGCTGTGGCAATAATGGTCAAACTACCACCGTTCTCTATATTACGGGCCGCACCGAAGAAACGTTTGGGTTTATGCAGCGCTTGCGCTTCTACACCGCCGCTCAGTACTTTACCGCTCGCAGGGGCTACCGTGTTATAGGCGCGTGCCAAACGAGTGATGGAGTCGAGCAAGATGACCACATCGTGACCGCATTCCACGAGGCGCTTCGCCTTCTCGTGAACGATGTTAGCTACTTTGACATGATTTTCCGCCGGCTCGTCGAAGGTGGAAGCAATGACTTCCGCTTTGACGCTGCGCGCCATGTCCGTTACTTCCTCCGGACGCTCATCAATGAGCAGCACAATCATATAAACCTCGGGGTGATTGGCGGAAATAGCATTGGCTATCTCTTTGAGCAGTACGGTCTTACCGGTCTTAGGTTGCGCTACAATGAGTCCGCGCTGGCCCTTACCGATGGGGGAAAACAGATCGATGATGCGTACGCTCAACGGGTCCGAATAATCGCCCTTACAAAGTTTAAACTTCTCATCGGGGAAGAGGGGGGTGAGATTCTCGAAGGCCGTACGGCGTTTAGCCACTTCCGGATCCAAACCATTGACGCGAATCACCTTATCGCAGGGGAAATATTTATCCGTCTCTTTATTGACGCGAATAGTGCATTCCACAGTATCTCCCGTCTTGAGTCCATATTGACGGATCTGTTGCTGACTGATGTACACATCATCCGGAGAAGATAAGTAATTATAATCCGCACTACGAAGGAATCCGTATCCGTCCGGAACGCATTCTAATGTGCCCATCGCAATCACATTCTCACCTAAATCCAGTACAACTTCTTGTTTCTCCGTTTCTTGCTTCTCGTTTCTCGTTTCTTGCTTCTCTGTTTCTTGTTTCTCGCTTCCCGTTTCTGCGTTAGCGGTCTCTTCCACCGGCTTTACTTTCGGTTTACGTCCGCGTTTCTTCGGCTGCGGCTTCACCTCTTGCTCCTCCGTTTCTTGTTTCTCGTTTCTTGTTTCTTGTTTCTCTACCACTTCCGGTTGCGCTACTTCAGCAAGGCGGTCCTGCCCAAAGGGCTTTCTCGCTTCCACTTTCATCACCGTCTTATTGGGACGATGGTTTACTTGGGCTTGCGTTTGTTTCAACTCGTTCAGCGTTTGTTGTTCATTGCCACTGGTCATGGCAGGCACCTCTGTAGGATTAGATGTGTCCACTTTAACGGCTTGTGCTTTAACTCGTACGCGCTCGCGCTTGCCGTTCTCGCGAGCTTGCACTTCTACGGCGCGCTGATCTGCTTGCGCGTCCAAAATAAGGTAAGCAATCATTTTTGGGGTGTGACTACGACGCGTCTTAATACCCAAGGCATTGGCTACCTCACGAATTTCTTCGAGCGACATACGCTCGAGTCTTTTTAAATCGTATTGCATAAAATATAAGAATTATTTCGAAAATAACGAGGGATTTCCTCGAAAAACGTTGCAAAGGTAGTGAAAAAAATTGATATATGCAAGCATTTTACAAAAAAAACGCAAAAAAATGCAAAAATATTTGCTCAATTCAAAAAAATGTTGTAATTTTGCACGATTTTTCGCGTGGAGTAGTCTGCGCTGACGACAGAAAATAATATTTTAATTTATATATATCATGTCTAAGATTTGTCAAATTACCGGCAAGAAAGCCGTAGGCGGATGCAACGTATCGCACTCGAAGCGCCATACAAAGCGTACTTTCGATGTGAACTTGTTCCGCAGAAAGTTCTACTGGGTAGAACAGGATTGCTGGATCCAGCTGAACGTGAGTGCAGCGGGTCTGCGCACAATTAACAAGATCGGTTTGGACGCTGCTTTGAAGCAGGCCGCTGAGAAAGGGTATTTAAACTAATTAGGAGGATTAACTATGGCAAAGAAAACGAAAGAGAATCGTGTACAAGTTATTCTTGAATGCACGGAGCAAAAGGCCAGCGGTGTGCCCGGTATGTCTCGTTACATTACCACAAAGAACCGTAAGAACACTCCTGATCGTCTTGAGTTGAAGAAGTATAACCCCTTCCTTAAGAAGTATACCATTCACAAGGAGATTAAGTAATTATTTAAACGAAAGGATTAAGTTATGGCAAAGAAAGCGGTCGCAACCCTGCATACCACCAATGCCGGTCGTACTCACTCCAAATGTATTAAAATGGTGAAGAGTCCCAAAACCGGTGCTTATATCTTCGAGGAAGAAGTAGTTCTCAATGAGAAAGTAAACGAGTTCTTTAAGTAAAGATTTCGTACATAATACGAAAAAGTGCATATAAAATTTGTTTATATGCATTTTTTTTTGTACCTTTGCACCCTCAAATCAAAAATACTATGTTAGGCATCATAATTAACAAGAAATCCGGCAAGCGCGCTATTCGTGCGCAACGCTTATATCTTTGGAAACTTCTTAAGGCTCGTCACGAACCCTTTACCTACCATATTACCCAATTCCCGAATCACGCTCTTGAACTTGCTCGCGAGTTAGCCGAGAAGGGATATGACCGTATTTTGGTCTTTGGCGGTGATGGTACTCTCAGTGAGGCTATTAATGGTATCATGCGTGCCGACATTACCCCTCAGCAACGCGCTAAGATTCAGTTTGGCCTTATTCCGCGGGGTACGGGCAACGATTGGGCTCGTTTTTGGGGATTAAATAAGAACTTTAAGCGTTCGCTCCATTATTTCTTTGAAGAAGGCAAATGCCAGCCCCTCGATGTAGGCTGTGTTACCTATTGGCGCAACGGTATTGAACATCACCGCTATTTCATTAACTCGGTGGGGTTTGGAGTGGATGCCGTGACGTGTGTTCAGGCTATTCCGCTCAAGTACTATTTAGGTTCTCATCATGTCAATTACCTGATAGGCTTGTTATTAGCCGTCTTTCGTCATAAACCCATGCATGTCAACTTGACCGCGGATGGCAAGGTGGTGACCCGAGATATGATGTTTACGATGAATATCGGAAACGGTCCTTTCTCCGGAGGCGGCATGAAGCAGAATCCGAATGCCGATCCGCGCGATGGTATTTTCCATGCTATGTTTGTAGGCAAACCTACGTTCAAAGATATATGTAAAGCGATTCCTAAACTGTTTAGCGGAAAGATCTTTGAAGTACCTGCTATTCACTCCTTTACGGCTAAGGACATCGAGGTGGACACGAGGAAGCACCTTGTCATTGAAGCAGATGGTATTCTCTTGGACTTTATGGGTCCGTGCGAGGTGCATTGTATTCACAATGCCTTATGTATGACCGTTCCCGCTTATTGTTAAAGGGATGCTGCGAAGGCTTGCGCCTCATCGAATTGCTCGAATTTACCTACATCGAACATTCTATAATCCTCCGGCACATAGGCTTGGAGGATTTCTTTTTGACAAATATCTAGGTAAAAATCTATGAGCGAGAAGACTTTCTCTTTCCTATATAATAATCGCGCGCACACGCGAGGACTCAATATCTGCATCCCACTGAAAGCCAATTGGGAGTAGGGGGGTAGAGGAGTAGAGGAGTAGGGGGACTTGATTTCTCCAGTGGCGATATTCGTCCAACCAATAAGGTGGCGTTTTTCGTTAAACAGTAGATAGCGGGAGGTCTTTCGCTCGCTTACTACCAGCCGACTGATTCCGTCTTGTTCATACGCTTTGACCAATGCCCGAATGTCGATATTACTCAGTATATCCACATTGAGGGCCAAAATAGAATCACTTTCAACTTTAAACTTTCAACTATATGACGTATCCCTCCGCCGGTATCCAGGAGGCACTCCCTCTCGTCGCTGATGGTGATGTTACAGCCGAAGTTATCGTGCTCGCGTAGGTAGTCGATGATCTTGTCGGCAAAGTGGTGTACATTAACGATGATGTCGGTGATGCCGGCAAGTTTGAGTTTTTCTATTTGCCATTGAAGCAGTGTCTTGCCGTTCAGTTCGACAAGTGCCTTGGGTTTATCGTTGGTAAGCGGTTTTAACCTTGTCCCCAATCCTGCTGCAAAAATCATTGCTTTCATGCTTGTTTCTTTTTTGACTCACTCTGCTTCTTTGTCTGGTTCGACATGAATGGTGATTTGGGTGTCTTGCCCTAACGCCTCTCGAAGGCGGTTCTCTATTTCCACCGTTATATCATGGGCTTGCAGCACCGTCATCTTTTCATCCACCACTAAATGCAAACTGATGATCACATAAGGGCCCGACCGACGGGTCTTGAGTTCGTGTACATCCTCCACCTCCGAGACGGACTTGACGATACCTAAAATGACATCTTCCTCCTCGTCGCTAAGCGAAGCCTCGGTCAGTTCTTTGGCGGCGGGAATCAGCATCTTCACTGCCATAACGATAATGAGCACACTGATAATACAGCAAACGATGGGGTCGAGCATCACCCATTTACCTCCCAATAGCATCGCACCGCCGATACCGATGAGCGAACCCACGGACGAGAGGGCATCACTGCGATGGTGCCACGCATTGGCTTCCAGAACCTGACTTTTTAGTCTTTTGCCAACATGGTGAGTCCACTGGTATAATCCTTCCTTGGCTAAAATGGATACCACCGCAGCCATAAGGGCTATCCATTCCGGCTGCGCCACATCTCCGCCGGCAGCGATAAAGCGAATCTTCTCTACGCCTTCAATCATAAGGCGGATACCGACCGCAAAGAGCAGTCCTGCAACGATAAGGCTGGCCAATGTCTCGAACTTACCGTGTCCGCTATCGTGACTTTTGTCGGGTCCTTGACCGGCAATGCGGACCATAATAAGAACAACCACATCGCTCACCAGATCGGAGAGCGAGTGAATAGCGTCGGCCACCATCGCCGCACTCATGCCGAAGATACCGGCAAGCAGTTTAAGAACGGAGAGCAGGAGATTGACTATGCCGCCCCAGAGGGTGACCGTCTGCATTTGTTTTTCACGTGTTTGTGCCATGATATACAAAGAAATCGACTGCAAAGATACTGCTTTTTTGTGATATATACAAGAATTTTGCCTAAAAAAGTAGATAAATTTGCGTATGTCAAGAAAAAGTTGTAATTTTGCAACGTGAAATCCGGGAGGTGTCCGTCTCGTCTCTGCCACTGACTCCGCCGTCTTTGTACCCGAAGCACCCCCGTAGCATCATAGGACCTACAGAGCCCCTACAAATCCTTTACAGACCCTAACCGGAAGATAGAATCGGCGATAAATTGCAAGTTTTACGAGTAGAATTTTGCGTAAATTCTTTCGTTTTGCTTACAAAATTAAGTTTTTTCATAGAAAACATCGAAAATATTTTGATATTTGCAAAAATTATTGTACTTTTGTATCGATTTTGGAAATAATGAAATGTTATGAAAAAACTCTATTTTGCCACTATGGCACTGGCAGCAATCACATTGGTTGGTTGCAATGAAAAGAATGATGAACCACAAATAGATCCACGACAACAATCGGATTGTATGGTGTTAGGTAACATCATCACGATGGACGAGGAGAATCCTACCGCCCAAGCTGTAGTAGTGGAAAACGGCATTATTCAATTTGTCGGAGATTGCGATGAAGCAAAGAAATACTGCACCGATAAGACTAAGGTGTTGGATTATGGTACAGCAAGCGTCTATCCCGGATTTATTGAAGGACACCTGCATGGAATGGAAGTGACAACTCGCCAGTTTCAGTTAGATTTGTCAGAATTGGATGACGACCCAAATACTACGATGTGGGATTTCTTGGCTTTGATCAAAGCGTACGTGCAAGCAAACGATGGATTTGAATTGTACAAAGGTGCAGGATGGGCGGTACACTTTGGCGTTCAACCTACAAGACAGATGTTGGATAGTATATGTGATACAAAACCTATGATTTTCACCTCCGTAGATGGTCACTCTTTTTGGATTAATACAGTGGCCATTGAGAAATACGGGGTATCCAAACCGGAAAATATAAAGAAATATGGTACCGATTGTATTCGCGTTGATGCATCGGGTTATCCTACTGGATATGTCTCTGAAGCTGCTGGTGATTTGGTTCGTCCTGCTCTTTTATTATCTAAAGAGGAGTATATGGAAGGACTACGCAAGTGGCAAACTATGGCATTCAGTTATGGTATCACGGCAGTGGAAGAAGCTGCATTACCCGTTAGCGGAACGCATATCCAAGAGGCTTTTGAGGCATTAGACCAATCGGGAGAGTGGAAACTGCGGACTTATGCATCGGAGGTTATACAATATCCTATGCCGGATGAGGTCTTCTATCGCGATATTAATCTTATCAAACAACACTATCAGCAGAACAAGTCGGAGTACTTCAAGATTTATGGTATCAAGATTTTTGTGGATGGTGTAGTGGAATCGCACACGGCTTGGCTTCTTGAACCATACAATGATAATCCATCATACTATGGCCTGCAAGCCTTCCCTTACCCAGACCGAATCACCGAGGCAGTCGCTTTTGCGAATAGTAATGGTATGAATGCTCACTTCCATTGTATAGGTGATGCTGCCACACGAACAGCCGTAGATGCTATTATCAAAGCCCAAAATCAAACAGGTATAAAGGACAAACGCAATACAATAGCCCACCTACAAATAATAAAACCCGAAGAAATCGACAAGATTGCTCAAAATAATATTATCCCCGTCGTAGCCCCATTATGGGTGCCTAAGGATTCGGATTATTTTTCGCATGAATTGGAATACTTAGGAGATCGGGCTAATACGCAATATCGAATTAAGTCGTTCTTTGATAAGAGTTGTTGCGTGACTTTCCATAGCGATTATCCGGTATCTCCGAGCATCAGTATTCCTCGCACTATTTATGCGGCAGTCACCCGTACGGATGAGCGTTATGGAGCCTCCGGTATTCTGAATATCGACGAAGCCATTACACGTGAGCAAGCCCTACAAGCCCTAACCGTCAATGTGGCATATCAACTGAGTGAGGAGAACCGCTTGGGTAAACTCAAAGTCGGATACGTGGCTAATATGTCGGTCTTTGACGCCGATTTCCTTAAAGACGATATGGCTCAAGTATATCGCGCATCTACCGTTGCCACTATTATTGATGGTAATGTGGTGTATGGTAAAAACAAATAAACAATAAAATTAATCAAACAAGATGAAAAAGATTTTTCTTGCCTTTACGGCACTTGCAGCCATCGTATTAGTCGGCTGCAAAGAGACAAAGGATGATCCTCAACCACAACCGCAGGACGGTATCATTCAAGTCACCCATCAACTGGGTAAACCTGTAACTAATCCCCTCCGTTTAGATTTATGCAAGGATACGGTATCCGCAAAGGCAACTTTGTCTTCCCTGCGTTGCATCTCCGATATTTTCTACTATATGGACTATCAAGCGGACATGCAGTTAGACAACCTGCTGAAAGGAAACTATCGCACCCGCGAGGCATTTGAGAAAGCATTTGACGACATTATGTTCAATCCCGGAGGAGAGGAACCATCCTATGCCCCTCAACGAATAGCTTGCTCTGGATTTGTTTGCAAAAACGAACAAGGCGAAATACTTTTGGGACGAAACTTTGATGGCGACTTTGGTCCACTATTGATGATCTTCAACCGAACCAATGGGGCTAAGTATGTGCAAATGACTGACCCTTGTTATAACTCTATTTATTATATCAATCCGGAGACAAGAAAAGCCGATGGTACGCTGAGTAATGGCAAGGCACCCCTTCACCGCCTGCTGCGCCAACCGATGGCTACCATGGATGGTATGAACGAGTATGGCTTATGCTTTGGTGCTTTCCAACTGCCTGCATTTGATGAGGTGAATATCTTCCCAATCTGTCAGGAAGGTCATGGCGACGCCATGGGTGCTAACTTGTTCCATAATCTAATTCTGAGCAAATGCAAAACTGTAAAAGATGTGGAAACGTTTATGAGCCAACACGACTTTGTCACTAACAATACAACGCTCAATGTCCATTGGCTGATGGCCGACGCTACCGGTGATTGGGCAATGTTTGAGTTCTGGGATAACGAACTGAATGTCTATCGTGAGGACACGCTCTATAAGATGAGTAGTAATACCTGCACGCCAATCCCATACGAGTGGTACAGCATAGAAAACTACTATCGTTCTTGGATTCCTTATACAGCATACCCCAAACCAGGAGAGGCTACTAAGTCCAACTGGCAATCTTTCTTCTCATCAAGGATACGTGCCACTCACATGATGAATAATTATCATCCTGTTATGAGTGAGATGGAGGCATTGAAATGTTTACAAGAAGGTCGGTATAGCATAGAGGTTTATGATCATCTAACCAACTGGTCTTGTGTCTATAATCCCAAGCAACGCACCATCCTCTTCTGCCTGCGCAATGATATGTCCAAAATTTATAAATTGGACTTAAAGAAGGAATTATAATTAATAACTAAAACAAACAAATTAAATCATACAAACTCTCTTCCATCGCAACCTCTCGGGGGTGCGATGGTTGTTTTTTGAAACCGCCAAGGATTTGTCGGTTTCGATGTCGGTTACCTCCACGGCGGTGCAGTTGGTGCAAGGTTCAGCCATATCGCCGAGGACTTCGGCTTTACCGGCGGCTAATTTAAGGCATTATGCGGTGGAGTTGGACCTGTTTGCCGAATCGTCTGCGACGACGCTTCCGATAGGGTCTTTCAAAGTATTTGAGAACGGTCAACTCCGTATCCTCCGCAATGACAAACGCTATACTATCTTAGGAGTAGGGGAGTAGAGGAGTAGGGTTACAAGCTAAAGACTAAAAACGACTAAAAAAGTGCGATTTTGCAAAAAGTCGCACTTTTTTCTTGCATATATCAAAAAAAAGTAGTACCTTTGCAGCGTAATTCGTGAATTTTATCGTAAATATTCGTGAATTTTGCAATCATAAATCGTGAATTTTGTAATCATAAATCGTGAATTTTGTAATTAAAAGTATGTTTGTTCGTTCTGAATATCAAACCTTGCTCGCAAGGATGAAAGAGCCGCGGGGATATATACAAGTTATCATGGGACCGCGGCAAGTAGGTAAGTCCACAATGGTGGCTCAAGTCTTAGAAGCTGCACAGCAACCCTTCTTGTCCGTTTCTGCAGAAGAAGCTCCGAATCATGATCCTAAATGGATTGGTAGTATTTGGATGCAAGCAAGACAACTAATGCACCTGCACAACTATAACGAAATGATTTTAGCTATAGATGAAATACACAAATTGCCGAATTGGAGCGAGTTCGTTAAAGCCGAGTATGACCGCGATACGCGAGAGTCAATCAAAATCAAAGTCATCTTATTGGGTAGCAGTCGGCTTATGATAATGGATGGCTTAACGGAATCATTAGCGGGACGATTTGAGGTAATCGAAATGGGGCATTGGTCTTATTTAGAGATGAAGGAGGCTTTTGCGTTTAATCTTGAACAATACATCTATTACGGAGGCTACCCGGGTGGTGCGCGTTTTATAAATAACGAATCACGATGGAGACAATACATAAAGGAATCTATTATTGAACCGGCTATTTCTCAGGATGTGCTTCTAACCAAACGCATTTATAAGCCTGCATTATTGCGTCAGTTGTTTGAATTAGGTTGCGTATATTCCGGTGAATTGTTATCCAATAATAAGATTATGGGAATGTTGCTAGATGCCGGTAACTCGGATACGATTACCACCTATTTACGCGTGTTAAACGAAAGTAGAATGTTAGGAGGCTTACGTAAATACGCAGCCGATGAGGCTCGCAAATACATGTCGGTTCCTAAATACCAAGTTTGGAACAATGCCCTTTTGTCTGCTCAAAAAGGAAGCAAGTTTGCGAATGTTTTTACGAATAGTGAGTTGTGGGGGCATTGGGTGGAGTCTGCTATTGGTGCGTGGTTATTGTCCGGAAGTAGAGAATATGAATATAATGTGTTCTATTGGAGAGATAAAAGCGATGAGGTTGATTTTATTGTCCAAATGGGTGATAAGATCATTGCTATTGAAGTTAAATCCGGTCGCCGAAAAACCAATAGCGGTATCTACACTTTTGAGAATAACTTCCATCCGGCACACACGATTATTGTGGGAACGGGTGGCATCCCCATTTCAGACCTTCTATCTCACAACATAACAGAATTCTTTTCCTAATAGCCATTCATCCATTCACCCATTCACTCATTCACCCTAAAGGGAATCCTGCGCATTTGGTATTTGCCAAGTGCGCTTTTTTTGCAGCATTTTTGCAAAAAGATTTGCATATATCAAAAAAAAGTTGTAACTTTGCGGCTAGTTTTTGAAAAAGAATAGTTAAATCAATATGAGATAGTGCCTGTTTAGGGCGAACTTTGTCGAATCAGATATTGGGTTCTGCTGATGAGGTGAAGGAACTGAATAAATAGAACCTACCTAAAAAACAACTATTAACAAGATGAGAAAGATTCTATTTTCAGTTATCCTGTCGTTAATAGGTCTCTGCATGGCATTTGCCGATGAGCCGGTTATGGGTATTTTTGCCACATACGATGGTTCTGAGGTTAGTTACAAACTTGCAGATGTTCCAATCGTCAGGTATGACTCAGTCGGGGATGTGCAGAACGCAGTCCTCTATCTGAAGGATGTGGCAGAGCCCGTTCTTCGTGTAGCTTTGACCGATGGCGTGCAACTCGCAATCGTTTATGGTGAGTATCATTCTGATCCAACAGACATCGGTAACGCAAAGCCTGATAAAGCCCACATTACGGAGCAAAACGGCAAAAAAATTATTTATGGTGGCAGACTCATTATCATCGGCAAAGATGGTAAAATGTATAATGCCGAAGGTATTACAATCAAAAAATAAAACAATATGAAGAAAGTATTATTTACATTTGTGGCACTCGTTGCTACAATGAGCATGAATGCTCAAGTTATGAAAATCTACAAAGGTGAATCATTAGTAGCCACTTATCCCGCCGCAACGGCAGACAAGGTGGTGTTTGAGGAGTCACAATCAGCATACGAAGCCGTTGACCTTGGTTTGCCAAGTGGTATCAAATGGGCAACCTGCAATGTAGGTGCTACTACGCCCGAAGGTTATGGCGATTACTTTGCTTGGGGTGAAACAGAACCCTATTATAACACGCCTATCACCGATCCTATTACTTGGAAATCCGGCAAAGAAAGTGGCTATGCTTGGCAGTCCTATTGTGGTCAAAGCAGTTTTACTGAATGGAGCACTCCTCCCTATGATGCCTCTACTAAAATTCTAAAACCGGAGTACGATGCTGCTACTGCCAATTGGGGAGGCAATTGGCGCATGCCGACCAAGGCAGAACAAGACGAATTGCGAAATAACTGCACTTGGACATGGACGACAGACTACAATGGTACCGGAGTAAAAGGTTATATTGTACAGAGCAAAGCAGCAGGCAACAACAATTCAATCTTTTTGCCCGCTTCCGGCT
>JAZRWG010000002.1:0-9217 GCA_045599545.1 Paludibacteraceae bacterium
TGCAAGAGATAAATGATTAAAAATCAATATTTTATATTAACTCGACCGGGCATTGCTGCGAATGGTAAATAACTACGTCTTTTGAGTGTATTCGCCACTCATTGCGCACCGGCCTAACGAAATTTTGATGCGGTTGCCCTATTATTTTTCTCAAAAAATCTTCATTCTTCAATCTGATACACCCGTATCCAATCCACGTACATGTGCGCCGGACCATCCTTTAAGGCGGTTATTCCGTCAATATCATGTATTCCCGTAAAATTGCCCCCTACGGCGAGATTGAGAATAAGGAAACTCGGTTTACTCCACACCTCTTTGCGGTCGTACGCCGGGTCTTCGTTGTTTTCCAGACGGGTAGCAAAATAGGGTCCGTTTTCAGGGTGACTATCCTTGTCCATATATATCTTCACCGAATCGGGAGTCCACTCGCAAGTGATGATATGGAAAGTGTCCTCCACCGAATAGGGCCACGTCTTGGCTTGGGCATCACTCCACACTCTATCCCACGAAGCCCCTACGTGCATCGCTCCATTAAAATAGCGGTCTTGTGTGCCGCTGCGGAAAGCACCGCCATTACCGAGTTCGATAATATCCAATTCGCCACAACGGGGCCAACCTACCTGCGAATAGTTATTACCCATCATCCAGAAAGCCGGCCATAAGCCGTTGGCGGTAGAGGGGAACTTAATACGGGCTTCGACCTTACCGTAAGTGAAATAATACTTTCCCTTGGAATTGATACGCCCCGAGGTACAAGTCTTACCCTTGTACTCCTCTTTGGTGGCGGTGAGAATAAGACAGTGCGCTCCGGTGGTGGGTTCATTTCCTAAAGTAACGGCTTTCTCGCAATAGTATTGCAGTTCGTTGTTACCACCTCCGTTTCCGTTCACTTCGATATTCCAAACAGCGGTATTGAGCGCGGCATCGTTGAACTCCTCACTCCAAACCAATTGATACTCACCGGACTTTTTAGGCGTTTCGCCACCGAACTTAAGTCCACTGACATTGATATTCCCTTTAACCACTTCGAGCACGATCTCGTGTTTACCTGCCGGAATAGAAACGGGTAAAACGGCAGAACCAAAATTAGCCAAAGTAGAACCGGTCTTAGGCAGAATAAGATAATCGTCCTTGCCGTCAACGCGCACATTAAGCATTGCTTCATATAGGGCAGCATAACGGATTGTAAGGGCGGTATCAGCTGTCGTGTTCGCCATCTGATAAGTTACGGCATTGCCGGTGCTCCAGTCGTAAAGCATCAATCCTTCCAAACCGACTTGCTTATCGTTACAAGGGCGGACATTGAGACTATTCTGACCTACCGCCACGTACTCGCCGCCGTAGATATACCCGTCGCGGTTGAGGTAAACCGACTTGTCAAACGACGAGAACCAGCAATAGATCTTACCTAAATCGGTCAGTCCGTTGCCAAAGCCGTCTTTGAGCAGTTGCATATACGGATACTCATCCTCCGTCTGATAACGCGGAATAAACCACGAATAGCGTTCTATCTTTGGTGTCTGCTCTAAATAATTGAGCATCTCACACATATAGCGTGCTTGCGCGTCGGGCGAAGATATATTCTGTTCCCACGCGCAGAACTCGGTGAGCCAGATGGGTTTGTCGTACTTGTCAAAGAGGTCTATAAATCCCCTCACTCCGCTGGCGGACGGCATATAGCAGTGCAACGCAAGGGCAGCCATATCGTCCTTACCCACCTTCCCGATGAACTCATCGAGCCATTGGATTGGGTCGGAATAACCCTCCAACGTGCCGTAATTGAGTGCCGGTGCAACGAGTTTGAGGTTCAGCTCTTTCGCCAAACTGACTACCTCCGGCCACCCTTCCGCGGCTTGCGTGGGGGTCATATTGGCTTGGTCGGTGAGGTTGGGTTCGTTGTAGCCTAACAGGTACTTAACCGAGGGCGTGTTTTGCACATAGGTGCGGATCTTAGTTGCAGAGTAATTGCGGCTCCAGCACATGGGGCAGAAGTTGACCTCATAGGCTTCCATGTAGTTAGCAGCCGTCTCCCCGGGTGTGTTTGCCCAGTTATAGTCCCAAGCGATATAAGGGAGTAGGGCATTCATATCCTCTGTAGAAGAGAAGTTAAACGCCACGCCGCGTTTGGCAGACTTATGCATGTGGTCTGCTATGGTTGTCTGCTCCGTCGGAACCGGTTGATCTGGTTCCGAAGAGCGTTGTTTGCTGTGGTCACACGAACAAAGGACGACAGACAATAATAGTAACTTAATGATCAATTTATTCATCTTTATTTCTTCTTATAGAAGAAGACAGCATCCATATTCAGTTGTGAACCTCTACTATCGCCCGACAAAACGCAGAAGATATTATGCCCTGCTGCGGGTTCATAGGTGCTCAGATAGGTAGTGAACATGGTCATCGGAATATCAAAACCTGCCCAACTGCCGTCGCGAGTGAAGTCGCCAAAGACCTCGCCTGCCTCAATCGTCTTGGTTCCAATAGCAAACGACGTGGCAGCATCGTTGAAGATATAGAACTGGTGATTGCCTTGTGTGGTGGCTTTCATTCCTAAATGAAGGAAGTACTTATCGGGTTCAGCATTGATAGCAGCCACCAAATCTTTCATCGGAGCAGCCGCAACAGAGTCTACCATGCAGAAACCGCAACCAGACCAACTGTCAGGAGCAACGACGATAAGAGAGGTATATCCATCATGACCATAATAGTTCAATCCCGTTCCCTCTCCTTGAGCATAGGTCTCACCAGCAGCCCAAACATAAAGGAACTTCGTCACATCGTCCGGACGGAAATCGCCTTTAATCAGGTCTTGCCATTCGGTGAATTGGGTCTCATCAAGGATGATGGGCCACACTTCGGAATAATCGACTTGCACCGTGGGTGCTTTAACAGAGATAGCTGCCTTAGCGGTTTGTTCGCCGGCGGTAGCCGTAATGATAGCGTTACCTACGGCAACAGCGGTCACTTTGACACTTAATCCGTCTTCAGCGGGGGTGAGGGTGACAACGCCTTCCGGAGCAACGGTAAAGGAACAAGCCAGATTGGCTGTCAACGTCACAGACTGACCTACTTCTAATTCAGCCGTCTTCGGAGTGATGGTTAATTCCGTAGTGGGTGTTGGTTCTGGTTCGGGCTTAGGCTCGTTTTTGGGTTCGCAGGCTACGATGGCTAATGCGGCCAACATGAGTGCAGTTAGTTTTACGTTTTTCATAATCTTTAATTTTTGATTTGTGATTGGTAATTGGGTTATTTAGTATCCCGGATTTTGGTCTGACGCACTCAGACCCTCATTAAGGATAATTTCTTCACTCGGAATAGGGAACAACTCATGCTTTCCTTCAATGAAAGTAGCCAAATGCGACTGTGCCTCGGCGGTCTCTTGCTTTTGGTAGGCTTCCATATGAGCCTTGGTGTTCCCCCAGCGAACGATGTCAAACCAGCGGTGCCCCTCCATCGCCAGTTCCATTCTCCGTTCGTGGCGTAGGGTGACTGTCAAGTCTTGAGTCGAGGTGTGTTTGACTCCGTTCACATAGAAAGCATAATCTGTTCCCACGGCGGGCATGAAGGCGCGTTCGCGCACTTGGTTGATATCATTGATAGCCTCTCCGTCATTACCTGTTAGCAGACACGCTTCAGCGTGCATGAGCAGTACATCGGCATAACGAATCTGTTTATTGTTCAGCGGACCGCGCGTAGCGTGAATACCCCATTTGCCGTAACCACCCCCCGTAGAGGTCTCTTCTAAGTACATGCCATATTTGAAGCTGAGGTTCTTATTCCCTAAGTAATATTCTTCTGCCATATTCTCCATCTGCTCCTGCTCGGGAACGAGGATGGTTAGGTTACGGCGAGCATCGTCTTCTTCAAACTCATCATAGAGGTTTTGTGTCGGATGGTTGAATCCCCAACCGCCACCGATGAGCGAAGAGCGGGAGCGGGTCAGTATCTGTGTATAGGAACCGGCGGTATAACCGAAGCCTTCACCATAATCGCCCCAAGGCACCTCTTTGTACTGGATCTCGAATACCGATTCGGGGCCGTTCTCGCCCGTAAGCGAGAAGTTCTCCCAATAATTAGTGCAAAGCGTATATTCGCCGGAAGCAATAATCTTATCTCCCCACGCCTTGGCTTGCGCAGCGTGATCCACACCGTCTTGACGAGCCGCAGCCCAATAGGGCGATGCCAGATAGAGATGCACCTTCATCAGCATTGCTTGCGCGGCTCCCTTGGTGGCGCGCCCCAGTTGCTCAACGGGCACTTCGTGAAGGGTCCATAACTTATTTTGGGCACTATCCAAGTCTGCTAATATCTGTCCGTATATATCCTTGGCCGAGGAGCGCGGACAAGCCCAATCCGAAGCATTGTCTATCACCGTTGTGGTGAGGGGCACGCCTCCGAAGATACGCACCAATCGGAAGTAGTAGTAGGCGCGCAAGAAATAGGCTTCCCCCATCAAGCGGTCTTTGGTCGTTTGGTCAAAGTCTTTGACTTTGTTCACATCCATGTCTGCTATATACTTAAGGGCGAGGTTGCAGCGTCCTATTCCTTGGTAGTTACCGCGATAGATGCAAAGCAAAAGGGTGTTGGTGGATTCGGTCTTCCAGTTCTCAAAGTCATAAGCATCCGCCATATCACCCGTACTGCCGCCGCCTTTGAGGGCATCGTCAGACGCGATGTCGCCGATAAACCATTCGGCGCAGTAGGTGTCGTCATATTCCCACATGAGGGGCACATAACAACCGATCACATTCTGATCCGCGGCCTCCACGGACGTGAAGAACGTGCTAAGCATAGCCGTTCCCGGCTCTTTCTCGGTGATGTAATCCTTACAGCCTGTGAATAGGCTACAGGCTACAGGTAACAGGAAACAGGCAAAGAAAGTATTGTTTTTCATATTCGTATCCTCCAATTTTAGAAATTAACATTAAGACCAAACGTGAATGTGCGTGATTGCGGGTAGTTACCATAATCCACACCCGAACCCACTTCGGGGTCATAACCCGAATACTTGGTCACCGTAAAGAGATTGCTCGCGGTCATATACACTCTTAGACGTGAGCAACGGAACTTATCCGTCCATCGGCGGGGAAACGTGTATCCAATCTGCAGGTTCTTCAAGCGGAAATAACTGCCGTCCTCCACAAAGCGTGAACTGTTGGCATTATTCGTAGAAGCACCGCACGGATTAGGAATCGTGCCCTTGCGGTTTTCTAGTTGGTCCACATCCAGACCTTGCATCATCAGGGCCACCTGCACATCACTGTTGTATCCTATCCAGGCTTGGTCTTTCATATAGGACGCCATGAGATTAGTCGCTCCCGAACCTTCCGTGCGCTCCCGCAAAGCGTTATAAATCTGATTGCCATATACGCCTTGGAAGAAGAGTTGTATATCCACACCGTAAAAATCGGCTCCTACATTGACACCATAGGTCAATTTCGGGAACGGATTACCGATATATGTCTGGTCGTCCTCGTTAATCTTACCATCGCCGTTGATGTCGGTATAACGGGCATCTCCGGCATGCACGCCGATCGTCTCTTTGGTATAAGCGGTCAGTTGTTGCAAAGCCTCTTCGTCCGACTGATAGACACCCTCGTCCTGATACCCCCAGAAGGAACCCACGGGCATGCCTACATCCGTCTTTGTGCGGTCGCCCCAAAGCGGAGAACCTCCGTTATTATCGGTCAGTTTATTGGTGATGTAACTGATATTTCCGCCGATATGGTAATGCACTTTGCCGACTTTGTTCTCGTGGTTCAGCGTGATCTCCACACCTTCGTTACGGATATTACCCACGTTCTTGACCAGCGGATACATATTGCCGACCTGTGCGGGGGCAATCACATTCATGAGCGCATCCAATGTGTTACGGCGGAAATAGTCAATGGTACCGTTTAACTTGGCGTTCCAAAAACTAAAGTCCACACCGGCATCCCATTGTTCGTTGGTCTCCCATTTGCCGTCTGTATTCACTTGCGTGAGCACGGCAGCACCCGGAACGATCTCCTGCGGATAAAGACCCAACGGATAATCGGTGAAAACGAGGGTTCCCGTGGTCATCGTTTGCTGGAAGGCGTTGCTTCCCACGCCGTCATTACCTACTTGTCCCCAACCGGCACGGATCTTCAGATTATCTATCCACGCGGCTTTACCTTTTACCCAAGGCTCTTCACTGATGCGCCACGCCAAAGCGGCAGAAGGGAAGAAACCCCATGGGTTCTTAGTGAAACGCGAAGAAGCGTCTGCACGGAAATTGACCGTTATCATATAACGATTGTCATAACTATAGAACGCACGTCCTAAGAAAGATATTCTCCGGATACGACTCACCGCATCCGAGGACTCGGTCTTGTCCGTGGTCGTGTTGCTCAGATACCAGTTGCTGGGGTCGGTGTCCAGGATGTTCGCACCCGAACCGCCTAACGAATAGGTGTTATACTCCTGCCAGGTCTGACCGACCATAACGGAGAACTTATGCTTCTTTATCTCGCTGGCATAGGTGACGGTTGTCTCCTCTAACAGGGAGCAGTAACGACCCATGTTTGAGCCTACATAGTTATTCTCGCTGTAATTATAGGAAGTATACGTGTTCGGGAAAGCAAAGGAGCGGTCGCGCGCTAAGGTATAGTCCGCCGAGATAGAGGGACGGATAACCAGTCCTTCCACCGGCTTGAACTCCATATAGAGGTCGCCCACCACGCGCTCCGACTTATTGTTCGGTTCGGTGTTAAACGCCATTTGGAAAGGATTGGTCACGTTCTTGAAGTTAGAACCGGCGGAGTAGTTACCCGATATATCCTTGCCGTTGATATTTACACTGCCTTGAGGATAATAAACGGGGTCCCACGGAGCCATTGCCAACGCACCCGATAGGATACTGGCACCGGCGGACGAGGAGTTATTCATCGCATTGCGCCCCGTAGAGTATTTGAAACTCAGGTGCTCTCCGATGGTCCACCATTTACGAACGGCAAAATCGGTATTCAGACGCAGTGTCACACGCTCGTAGTTACTACCGATAATGGTACCGTTCTGACCAAAATAGCCGGCCGAGAAAGCATAATGCCCTTTCTCGCTTCCGCCGTCAATGGAGAGGTTGTAGTTGTGCATAAAAGCGTTCTTAACAAACACCTCATCTTGCCAGTCGGTGTTCTGTGCCGCGTAGTCAAAATTCGTGGGGTAGTATTCCGATTTGCCCAACTTATAGTTCTTGAGCCAATAGGTGAAGTCGTTATTGTAATAAGACCCTATCTGTTCGGCACCATCCTGCATGGCAAGGATACCGAGCATGGTCTGAGTGTGCGTCTTGTTATCGGTGATAAGGTCTAATTTCTTCCAACGGTTTTGGAATCCCCAATAAGCATCAAACGAAATGGTGGGTTTGGCACCTGAATCGCGTCCTGTCTTCGTAGAAATAAGAATAACACCGTTAGCACCTCGACTACCATAGATAGCAGCGGAAGACGCATCTTTGAGCACTTCCATGGATTTAATATCCTGTGCGGCCAAGAACGAAATATCGCTCGTTATCACACCGTCCACTACATAAAGCGGATCATTACCGCTCATTGCCGAACCGATACCGCGAATACGAATCGTAGCCGCCTCACCTGGTTGACCGCTGTTAGTAACTACCGTCACACCCGCAGCACGACCTTGCAACGCTTGGTCTACGCCCGACACGGGGGCTTTTATTAGGTCCTCCGTCTTGACGGTAGTTACCGCACCCGTAAGGTCGCTTTTCTTCATCGTACCGTAACCTACAGCCACCACTTCGTCCAGCATCACGTTATCGGGTTGCAACGTGATTCGCAGCGGGGCATCGGAAGTCACGGTCTTCGTCTGTGGTTGATAACCGATATAAGAGAAGACGAGCACGTCCCCTTTATCGGTAGCGAGTTCAAAAAATCCGTCTACGTCCGTTACCGTACCCGCGGCGGAACCTTGCACCACGACATTAGCACCTATCACAGGGTCCTCTTCCCCCTGTGCCATCACCACACCGGTGACCTTTATTGGTTGGGCAAAAACGTGTATAGATATACACGAAAGGAGCACGAAAAATAGTTTTCTCATGATCATTAGATTTAAAAGTCGCTGCAAAGATACGGATTTTTTTTGATATGTGCAAAAAAAATGTACAAATCTTTCTAAATTAATAGCCAATAAGACTTTTTCAGTGCCTTTTTTTCTAAAATCGCACATTTTATTGGGATAGAGAGGTAGAGGAGTATGGCCTACACATTATTCGGATAAAGGGAGTGCAACCGAGTGCGCTCGTGGATGAGGTGCTCCGCAAAAGCCGATGCTTCGGGCGAATCGGGGTGCAAAAAACGATGGTGCTCATCCAACCATAACTGATGCAACGACTCCAACTGCTTGAGCGTATCGGTGGCGAAATAGGTCGCGCAAAAACGCTCCCACAGTATATCTACCGCCACATCCGAAGGATGAACCATATCCGCAGCGTAAAAGCGATAGTCGCGCAACTCGTCGAGCAGGAGTTCGTAGGAAGGGAAATAGTTTAGAGTGGAGAGTTTAGAGTTTAGAGTAGCCGTCTCGTTTGATAGTTTAGAGTTTTGTATTTGTTTAGCAAAGGCGGTCATAAGATGCGTCTGGACAGAAGACGTGTGGGTACGTAGGAGGATGTCGGTGGGTTTTTGAACACCTTCTTCTTTTTCGATAAAGAACGTATCCTGCATGTCGCGAGCAGGGTGTTCGGGCGCGAAGTTCAGCATTCCAAACACGTGCTTATCGTCCTCTACCTCCGGACCATTAGCCACCGTAAAACCAATACGAGAGAAGATATTGATTATCTCCTCACGCACCAACGAAAGTGGGTGACGCGTACCTAACTCAATAGGGTCAGGAGTACGGGTGAGGTCTTGCTTTGTTGATTGTTGATTGTGGAGAGTGGATAGTTGGTCGCGGAGTTCGTTAATACGAGCTTCAACCGACTGTTTGAGTACATTCAGCGGAGCACCAATAGCGGCTTTTTCCTCCTTAGGTACCTCACGGAAGGCATCATACAATGCCGAAATCTGACCTTTCTTGGAAAGGAACTTAATACGCAGATTTTCTAACTCTTCTTGGTTGGCAGCCTTCAGATCCGCCACTTGTTGCTGCAAAGCAGCAATTTGCTCTAAAATGGTCATAATTATCGAAATTTGCTGCAAAGATACGGTTTTTTTTTGAAATAACCAAATAATTTGTA
>JAZRWG010000003.1:0-17205 GCA_045599545.1 Paludibacteraceae bacterium
GCAAGTGGCACAAAAAGGAGCAACCATTGCTCGCAATGCGCGTGAGAATTTAGAAGCAGAATTAGGAGAATCTGTTATTTCTCCTAAAAAAGCCATTGATATCGCCACTCCGAAAGACGAACTTCCCTTCCCAAAGAAGGAAAAATAACCTCTCGTTTAGCCAAACGTAAAGTCGCTCCGGCGACACCGATAAATACCATCGCTCACCGATGTAAAACAGTGAGGACATAATTAACATAATGGCATCTATATGATGCTGTGTTTTGGCATTCTGAAATCTCGCAAATTTCAAAGATAGATCCAAGACATTGCAACGGTAGATGTCCTCGTAATGTGTATATTCATATTGCACCTTAAAAAATAAGGCGCGCGTATATGCATATTTGCGTGGGCTTCGCGTTGCTTGTTCGATCTATTGGGCAATGCGAGAGCCTCAGAATGCGGAACAAGCAAAAGTGCAAGTCCGCGTTTTTTTATGAAAAATTTTTGGTTAATCATTTATTATGGTTTCGCAAGGAAACTCCCAAAGTCTACAGTGCCAATCTTTGGTAAATTTGCACAACGTCTGCGTAATCGTTGTGCACATCATCTATTTGCAGAATGCAAAGCAGATGTAAACATAGAACAAGGAGCTTATTTCGGTAATGGATCCGACATCCATATGCTTGGAGGCGCAACAATGGGTAAAAATTTTATTTGTCATCAACGTATAGTGACTTTTAGAGGAGGTTTAATGATGGGTGAGAACGTGCTATTTCAAGGAGGTGGGCACTCGTATGGAAATCCAGAAAAACGTCTTGGAGAAGAATCCGGGATGCCAAAGACTCCCCTAGAAATAGAAGATGATGTGTGGATTGGGTCACGTGTGATTATTGCTCCTGGGTGCAAATATATTGGCGCACATAGTATTATCGGCATCGGTGCCGTAGTTACCCATGATGTCCCAGAATATGCTATCGTTGGGGGTAATCCTGCCAAAATCATTCGGATGAGAAAATAGAAATGAGGACAAAAGACACATTCTCCTTACTATCACCCCTTACCTCACCGCGTGATTACCGCCTGATTTGGGCGTGATTACCGCGTTGGTCAGGGAGGGTGCTCGGAACGCGTAGGGAGCCTTTCAACCTCTCCGCCTATTACCCTGTTCCTTCTCGGCAAAAGTCTTTTGCCGATTTTGTTGTGGCGGATTGGCGGTTTGGCGGTTTCGATATAATTACTTAAGATACTGCCGCTTCTGTACCCGTAGCACCCCCGTAGCATCATAGGACCTACAAGGCCCCTATGGAACTTCGCCAAAACCCTGTGTTCAGTGTGTCTCTATCGGTAGATGAACGAAGGGTTACCGAACTGTCACCGAAGGGTCATAGGAGGATGCCCCTCTCCGCAGAGGCTTGGCATCCACTCTTCTGCCGTCTCTGTGAACGGAGCACCCACAGAGCACCCTATCACCTACATACCCCCGCCGGACTGTTTGAACATTACTTCAACGTCGATTCAGCCGCCGCCGAACACCGGAACTACTATTGACGGTTACGGGGCAGCGCACTGCATGACGCAAGTTTTGCAAAGGCGGCCTTAAAAATTCGGACGGCGCAAGCGCCTACTGGTTAGAGGCGAGAGGGAGTAAAAATGAGGTTTTTTTGAGAAAAAACGTAAATAAATTTGCATATATCAATATTTTTTTGTACTTTTGCGGCCTATTTTGCGAAATAGGCTGCTTTTGTTACTATCAATAACGTAAATTATAGATAATTTAACTACATACTATTATGATTCGTACTACATTTAACAAACTCAGAGACGTAAAAGACGCTCTCCCACACGGTTCAATGGATGCTATCGCAGCGGAATTAAGCATAGCATCCGACGAAGTTAGAGGTATTTTTAACGGCACCGCTACCAATGGTTACCACCTGGAGCCGGGTCCGGACGGCGGTATCGTAACATTAGACGACACCCGTATTTTAGAAGTGGCACTGCGCATCGTATGGGCGGAGCAAAATGGTCTTTAAGTTTAAAGTGTAAAGTTTAAAGTTTAGAGAAGCCGTCTAATTGAAAAGTTTAGAGTTCATGAAGAAATTATTGGTTAGTGTAGTTGCTGTGTTGGCAACTATGATGAGTTTTGCCCAAGAGGCAGAGGGAACTGTCCGTGAGGCAAAGAGTTTTGCCTTCGGCTATGATGCCGGTGCGGATGTTGTTAGTGCTTACCTTTGGCGCGGACAATACAACGGAGGTTTGAGTTTTCAACCTACCCTCGACTTAGGTTGGGACAGCGAACACACGTCCTTCCGTTTCGGCGCTTGGGGAAGTGTAGGTGCTTCCGATTGGATGTTTCGCCAATTAGACATGCCCGATGAAAATATAGAGGCGATATACGGCTGCAACCCCAATACATATTTCGTTCCCGAGTTGGACATTTACGGTACATTCAATCTTTGGGGAGCCACGATTGGATTTACCCACTACTACTATTTCGGCGGCAGTAAGTTCTTCTGCTGGGACAAGGTAGCCGATTGGAATGAAGAAAAATTAGAGAACAACACCGCCACCACCGAAATAACCGTGGGGTATGATTTCAGCGTGCTGGACCTTTGCGGACTGTATTTCACTTGGAACACGATGGTTGCCGGTAACGATTTTGCTTACAACGAAGAAGGAGAGATTGACAAACGCGCTTTCTCTTCCTATTTGGAGATTGGATACAATTATACGTGGGAGAATCCCGGTCTGACGTTAGGCGGTGCGATTGGCATGGTTCCGTGGGCAAGCGATTACTACGGAACGGAGAATTTTGCCGTAACGAACCTCACACTCAAGCTGAATAAGGCATGGGACTTCGATGTTTGCGAATTGGATCTCTATGCACAAGGAATGATTAATCCCACCGGAATAAATAAAACAAATGCCTATATCAACGCCGCCGGAGACGAGAAAATCGGTTGTCAGAAACTGAACGGTTGCATTGGATTAGGTATTTGGTTCTAATATAAACACATGAAAAACACACAAACGCTATGAAGAAAAGTTTACTTATTGTATTAGCCCTTGTGGCTCTGCTTCCCGCATGTAAGAAGCAACGCTATTTTATTAATGAAGGATATGTTTTTGGTACGTATTACAACATCCGTTACCAAGCCTCTCACGATTTAGAGCCCGACATCCAAGCCTGCCTTGCCCGCTACGACGCTTCGTTGAGTTACTTCAACGACAGTTCGATTGTTAGCCGCATCAACCGCAACGAGGACGTGGAAACCGATTCGCTGTTTGAGAAGATGTACGAGACGGCCTTTGAGGTTAGTGCCATGAGCCAAGGCGGATTTGATATCACCTGCGCTCCGCTGATCAATATCTGGGGTTTCGGCAAAGATAAAGGTGCCGATTACTTGAAGACGGTTAATGTCACGCAAGAGATGCTTGACAGTCTGATGGCTATCACCGGGTTCCTGAACGTAACCCTTACGGACCACCATATCTACAAGCGCGATCCCCGTATCACAATCAATGCCAGTGCCATTGCTAAAGGACTGGGCTGCGACGGTGTAGCCGAGTTGTTGGCACAAAACGGATGCGTGAACTACCTCGTAGATATAGGCGGCGAAGTGGTAGCCAAAGGTTATAACCAGAAAGGCGAACCATGGAAGATTGGTATCTCCAAACCCGTAGACGATCCTACGGGTCAAGTTAAGGAGTTACAGGACATCGTTGCCACAACCGACCTATGCATGGCCTCGTCGGGTAACTACCGTCAGTTCTACTACGACGGTCAAGAACGCCGCAGTCACACCATCGACCCGCGCACGGGTTATCCGGTGAACCACAACCTGCTCGGTGCCACAGTAGTGGCTAAGTCTTGCATGCGTGCGGACGCGTTAGCAACGGCTTGCATGGTATTGGGTGCTCAGGCAGCATTGGAAATGATTGAAAACGACGGTGCCAGCGAGTGCTACCTCATCGTACACGAGGAGGGTGAGAATAAGATTATAACCTCGAGAGGATGGAATAACTGGATAGGGAAATAGGGAGTAGAGGAGTAGGGCGAAATGAAAGTGAAGGTATTGTTAATAGGATTAGTTGTGTTGGGACTGACCGGATGCGGGGAGTTTCAAGCCATTGTGAAGTCCAAGGATCCGGATTATAAGTTCCAAAAAGCCTTGGAGTACTTCAACCAAAAGCAATACGTAAAAGCCCAACAACTACTCGACGACGTAACCATCTATTACAAAGGTACGGAACGCAGTGAGGACGTGCTATGCTATCTGGCCCGCTGTTACATGGGTCAGAAATCCTATAACACCGCCTCCGAATACTACCAAGCCTATGTGCGTAATTACCCGAAGGGTAAATATATCGTAGAAGCCCGCTTCCAAGAAGGTCACTGTTACTTTATGGATGCTCCGGACGCACGGCTCGACCAGGAAACGACCAAGAAAGCCATTGCCGCTTTTGACGAGTTTGTGAACCTCTATCCGGAGAGTCCCTACGCCTCCCAAGCCTACGAGGAGATGAGCACACTATACGACCAATTGGCCTACAAGGAACTGCTCAGTGCCAAACTCTACTATAACTTAGGCACCTATTTAGGCAATAACTACTTAAGTGCCGAGATCGTAGCCAAGAACGCTCTCAAGAACTACCCCAGTAACTCGTACCAAGAGGAACTGAGTTGGCTCATCTTTGAAGCCAAGTACAAACAGGTGCTGCTCAGCGTAGAGGAAAAGAAACTGGAACGCGCCCGCGATACGCAAGACGAATACTATAACTTCATCACCGAGTACCCCTCCTCCAAGCACCGCAAGGATGCCGAGAAAATATACAAGGAGATGAGTAAACTCACGAGAGAACAATAAAACAACATAAATTATGGATTACAAAAAGACAAAAGCGCCGAAAACAACTCCGACGCGTGACATGAATCAATTGACGGACAAAGTAGGTAATGTGTACGAAACCGTAGCCATTATTGGGAAACGCAGTAACCAAATAGCCTCCTCGCTCAAACGCGAACTGGATTCCAAACTGCAAGACTTTGCCACCCCACAAGAGGCTCTGGACGATTCGTTTGAGAACCGCGAACAGATCGAAATATCCCGTCAATACGAGATGATTCCAAAACCTACCCTCATCGCTACCCAAGAGTTTATTGACGACCAACTTATCTATAACGTTGGATCCAAGGACGAAGCCCTGAAGTAGTTGAGAGAAATGTTACGCGGCAAGCACATATTGGTGGGGATAAGCGGTGGAATAGCCGCCTATAAGATACCCGAACTCATTCGCCTCCTCCTAAAAGAGGGGGCGGAAGTTCGTGTAACGACCACCCATAACGCGTTGCAGTTCGTGACCGAACTGACCCTTCAAACGCTCACCAACGCTCGCGTCTATAGTGACGTGTTTGCCGCTATCAACGAACACTCCACCGAACACATCTCCCTACCCGACTGGGCAGACCTTATGCTCATCGCTCCCGCGACGGCGAACGTAATCGGTAAGATGGCTGCCGGCATTGCCGATGACGCCCTAACCACCACCTTTGCCGCCACCGCAGCCCGCAAACCCGTCATCATCGCTCCTGCGATGAACGACAAGATGTACGAGAACCCCGCTACCCAACAAGCCATGCTCACGCTCAGTCGCATGCCGAACATCACGATGCTGGACTGCGCAACAGGCTTCCTTGCCTGCGGCACGACGGGTAAAGGTCGCATGCAGGAGATTGACGTACTGCAAGAAGAGGTGATTCGTGCCTGCTATCCTCAAGACCTCGCGGGAAGACATATCCTTATTACCGCCGGTCCCACGCAGGAAGCCATTGATCCCGTTCGGTTCATCTCGAACCACTCGTCGGGTAAGATGGGCATCGCCTTAGCGCGCGAGTGTACCCGCCGCGGAGCGGAAGTGACCTTAGTGTTAGGACCCTGTTCCACGCCCCTACCCTACGGTGTAGCCGCTCATGTGGTGAACGTTATTGGTGCCCAGCAGATGTATGAGGCCACCACGCAAGCGTGGTCCAAACAGGATATAGGTATCCTCTGCGCCGCCGTGGCCGATTATGCACCGGCACAAGCGGCAACGCAAAAAATAAAGAAAGCAGAGGGACAAGAAGGCTTTGATCTGCACCTGATTCAGACGCAGGATATAGCAGCTGCGTTAGGGGAACAAAAGACGAATAAGCAGCGGCTCATTGGGTTTGCGTTAGAGACAGAGAACGAGCAAGCCAATGCCCGTAAGAAATTGGAGAACAAGCACTTGGATATGATTGTGCTTAATTCGCTTCAAGATGCCGGAGCAGGTTTTGGCGTAGACACAAACAAGGTCACACTCATTGATCGGCAGAAAGAAAACAACCTCCCGCTTATGTCTAAGCCGGAGGTTGCCCGAAAGATTGTGGAGGCTATTATTGCCCTCCCATAAGATTCCAAGATTTTACTTGATCAGTTTGGAAAAGAGACCCTTACGGGGTTTCTCCTCTTGCGCTGCAGGTTCCGCTTCGCCCTCTTCACGAGGAGTCCAAGCTTCGCGCTCTTCAATCTCACCCACTTGACTCTTAACGTAGTTAATCACGTCCTGCAAGCCCTCCGTGAAGTGAGCAAAGTCCTCCTTATACAGGAACACCTTGTACTTCTCAAATGACGGAACAGCCGACTCCGAGTCAACATGCTTCTTACTCTCTGTAATACACAGATACAAATCCTCATTACGAGCCTTTTTTACATCCAAGTAATAGATACGTTTACCCGCCTTAACCGAACGAGAATAAACGATCTCCGGCTCTCTTCTTTCTTCAAAATTACGTTCTTCCATAGGTTGTTAATTTAAAAACCGCTGCAAAATTACACTTTTTTTTTCAATTATGCAAATATATTTGCAAATATCAAATATTTTTCGTAATTTTGCCGCGTAATTTGTAAAATCACCCTATGATTAATCGCACGACTGTGCGCACGCGCACGATACAAACGCTCTTTGCGTTCTATAATGACGGGGACAAAACACCCCTCATGGCTAAAAAAGATCTGATTCGCAGTTTTTCGGATTCGTATAGCCTGTATATGCTCCTCTTGGACTTTGTGAACCAACTGACTCGCTACGCCGACGACCGCATCGCCGAAGCCCGCGTTCGCGCCAAAGCGACCCATCAAAACTACAAACCCTCGATGCGGTTCGTGGAGAACGAATTTGCCAAGCAAGTGTTTGAGAACCGCACCCTGCGCCAATACATAGACAGTAATAAACTGACATGGGACGCCGGCATGACGGTGGTGGAGGACGTGTACCGCAAACTGATTGAAGCCCCCTTCTATAAGGAGTATATGGCCGCCGAAGAAACGAACTACGAGGAGGATAAAAAAGTATGGCGCAAGATTTTCTCTTGCCTTTTGCAAGACAATGAGGTCTTTTATGCCGGTCTGGAGGAGTTGGAGTTGCGTTTAGATGCCGCTAACTGGACCACGGATGCAGATTATATCATTTCCTTCGTGATTAAGACTATTAAGCGTTTTAAGCAGGAAGCCGAGGGCGAACAGGAGTTGCTTCCTATGTTTGAGAACGAGGAGGAGTTGAGTTTTGCCAAGGACCTGCTACAAGCTTCTATTGACCACCACGACGAGTATGCGGTGCTGATTGATGCCCACCTTAAGAACTGGGATGCCAGTCGAATCGCTAATATGGACCGCATCATCCTCACCGTGGCGTTGGCGGAGATTATCAACTTCCCCAACATCGCCCTTGAGGTGTCGTTCAACGAGTACATTGAACTGGCCAAAGAGTACTCGTCGGAGAAGAGCTATATCTTTATCAACGGTATCCTCAACGAGATCGTTCGCGAACTCCAACTCGACCTCAAACGCATCACAAGAACGAAAACTAAAACTAACAACTAATAACTAACAACTATGCTAAACTTCATTCTGTTACAAGACGCGGCAGCAGCTGCCGGTCAACAAGGTAGTCAATGGGGATTCTGGATCATGATGATCCTTATCTTCGTGGTATTTTATTTCTTTATGATTCGTCCGCAAACCAAAAAGCAAAAAGAGCTTCAAAAGCAACGCGAGGCAATGAAGAAGGGCGACAAAGTCGTTACCGCCGGTGGCATATACGGTATCATCAAGGAGGTGCAAGACGCTGTGTTGCTCATCGAGATTGCCAAAGACGTAGTCATTAAGATTGACAAGGGCAGCGTTTATGCCAATGCCGAAGACGCTCAACAAACACCCAAAGAGGGTGCGAAATAAGCTTCAACGGCTAAGAAACAATAATGAATAAACATTGGGGGGAGACCCTTATATTCCTCTGCTTCGTTATCGTAGCCGCCGCGCTATGGTACGGTCACGCGATGACCTCCGTGAGAACGGAGGTGGTTCCCATTCATGTACAATACACAGGAATGGACCCTCTTGTTTCGTTCAAGGACACCCTACCCTCAACCCTCTCGGTGGAGGTGCACGATGCCGGACAACGGCTCAAGACGTACTATAGGGATCAACCGACCCTTACCCTTAATCTTCACACCTTAACCACCGAGGAACAAGGAACCCTCGATATTCCGGAGGAGCAAGTGAGAAGCAGTGTGACCGCTCTACTCCAAGGTACGAGTAAACTGCTCACCATCAGTCCCGCTGCTATCCACGGTACCTATTACCGCCAAGAAAGCAAAGAGGTGACGGTGATACTGAGAGCAAACATAACCCCCACCGAAGAGTATCAGTTCGCGGTGCAACCTTCGTTATACGAGCCTACTATACAGGTATACGGGGATCCCAAGGTGTTGCAACAAATAGATACGATCTACACGCACCCCTATACCTTCACCGGTCTCAAGGATACGCTATCCGATTGGGTAAGACTAGACCTTCCCAAAGGCGTAAGGGCCAAACTAGAGGAAGTGGCTTTCACCGCCATCACGGAGCGTTTCACCGAAAAAGTGTTTACGCTACCGATTAGTTGCAAGTTACCCGACTCCACAATGACCTTACGGCTCTTCCCAGCCGAGGCGGCCGTAACCGTTCGTTGTGCCATTCGCGACTTTAACGAAGCGGAGGCCTCGGATATTGTGTTGGAATGCGATTTTCCGCAAACACCCAAGGAGCGGCTGGTAGTGAAAGCGAAGACGAACGACCCCGTGGTGCATGTAGTGCGTATCCAACCCTCCCAAGTGGAATATATTTTAGAACAACAATAATTGATTGCTATGAAAAAATTGCAAATGGTGGACCTCCAATCCCAGTATCAACGATTAAAAAAAGATATTGATGCCGGCATCCAATCGGTAATCGACAGTGCAGCCTTTGTGAAAGGGCCCCAAGTAACGGCTTTTGCCGAGCACCTGGAAGCCTACACGGGTGCCAAGCACGTTATTCCCGTAGGAAACGGTACAGATGCCCTTCAAATAGCACTCATGGCGTTAGGTCTTAAACCGGGGGACGAAGTGATCACCCCCACCTTCACTTTTATCGCAACCGCTGAGGTGGTAGCGTTATTAGGACTGACGCCCGTGGTAGTGGATGTAGATTGGGATACAATGAATATATCCGTGGAGGCCATCAAAAAAGCCATCACGCCCAAGACCAAAGCCATCGTTCCCGTACACCTGTTTGGTCAATGTGCTGACATGGAAGCCATTCTTCAACTCGCCAAAGAGCATAATCTCTACGTCGTAGAAGACGCTTGTCAGGCGATTGGCGCGAAATATACCTTTGCCGACGGCACGGTTCAACAAGCGGGTACGATGGGCAACATCGGTTGCACCTCCTTCTTCCCCTCAAAGAACTTAGGTTGCTACGGCGACGGCGGTGCCCTCTTTACCAACGATGACGAGTTAGCCGCTAAGATTGTTTGCATTGCCAATCACGGCATGCAAGTGCGTTACCACCACGATTATATCGGTGTGAACAGTCGTTTGGACAGCATCCAAGCGGCTATTTTAGACGCTAAACTGCCCCATCTGGACGAGTTCATTGAGGCGCGCCAACATGCTGCCGCACGCTATGACGAAGCTTTCTCGAAATATCCGCAATTACTTATTCCGGGGCGCAATCCTGCGTCCACGCACGTCTTCCACCAGTACACGCTGCGCGTAGTGGGAGCCAATCGCGACGAACTGAAGGCTAAACTCAATGCCCAAGATATACCGGCTATGATCTATTACCCCATTCCGCTGCATATGCAGAAAGCGTATCAGGATTCCCGCTACAAGGAGGGAGACTTCCCCGTAGCCGAGCGTCTAAGTGCTTGCGTGATCTCGCTGCCGATGCACACCGAACTGGATGAGGAACAACTGAACTATGTCATTAGCGCTACAACAACAGCAATCGTTACAGACTAAGCTATCGCCCAATCAGATACAGGTAGTACGTCTTCTGGAGCTGCCCTCCGTTGAACTGCAACAGCGCATCAACGAGGAGTTGCAGGAGAACCCTGCGCTGGAAGAAGGCGCGGATGAACTAAGAGTGGAGAGTGGAGAGTTGAGAGTGGAGAGTGATGAGTGGGAGGATAATCAAGACGAGGAGTATCGCAATCCGTTGCAGAACGAGGATTTTAATTACGACGACTACGTGAACGATGACGACACACCCGACTACTCCTACCGAAGCCAAAACTACTCGCCCGATGACGAGATGCCCGAACAGGTAGTGGTGAGCGGTTCGTCGTTGTTAGAGCACCTCAAGTCGCAGGTGTACCTCACGAACATGACCAAACCCGAACGGCATGTAGCCAAATGGGTGTTGGGCAATATAGACGAAGACGGGTACCTTAGGCGCACCACCGAACAGTTAGTGGACGACTTGGCGTTCCAAGAGAACATAACAGTCAAGGACGAGATGATGCAGCGCATCGTGGACACGATCAAAACGTTTGACCCCACGGGCGTAGCGGCGTATGACCTACGCGAGTGCCTACTTATCCAGTTACGACAAAAGGAACAAACGGCATCCGTAGTTCGCGCCATCACCATCTTAGAACGCTACTTTGAGGAATTCAGCAAGCGCCATTTTGCTCATATACAGGAGCGATTGGAGTGGACCGACGACGAACTCAAGGACGCGATTGACGAGATCCTGCACCTCAACCAAAAACCCGCCAACGGGTTCACCGGATCGGTGTACGAGCGACAACAATCGACCATCATCCCGGACTTCTTTGTGGAGAACCGCGACGGCGAACTGGTGGTGGGACTGAACACGGGCGATATACCCGAACTGCATGTCAGTCAAGACTACAAACAGATGCTCACCGAATACTCGTCCAAGAAGATGGCGGATAACAAGCAAGTCAAAGAGACAGTGAGATTCATTAAGCAAAAACTGGACTCCGCTCAATGGTTCATAGATGCCATTAAACAGCGGAACGAAACGCTAATGGCGACGATGAAAGCTATCGTCCAAAAGCAAAAAGAGTTCTTCTTGGAGGGCGACGAGAGCTATTTGCGTCCAATGGTGCTGCAAGACATAGCCGATAGTACGGGATACGATGTGAGTACGATCTCGCGCGTGAGCAACTCCAAGTATGTGGATACGGAGTTTGGTGTGTTCCCGCTTAAACATTTCTTCTCGGAGGCAATGATCAACGATAAGGGCGAAGAGGTCTCCACTCGCGAAATCAAGAAGTTACTCGCCCAACTCATTGACGAGGAGGATAAGTCCAATCCGCTCACGGATGACCAGTTAGTGGATGTGCTCGGGCAGAACGGCTATCCGATTGCCCGCCGAACAATAGCTAAATATAGAGATCTGCTCGGCATCCCCGTAGCGCGGTTACGGAAACGATGGTGATTGGTGATTTGTGATTGGTGATTTGTGATTGGTGATTTGTGAATTATGAATAAGGTCTTAACAATAGTAGCTCGCATCTTAGGAGGTATCTTTTATCCCCTTTGGATTCCTACGTACGGAATGCTGCTCTATTGTGTAACCTTGCACCCCCTACCCCTCTACTCCCCTACCCCCCTACTCCCATACATGCTCATCGCCCTCTTGGGAACGCTCTTTTTTACGGGATTAGTGCCGCTTGTAGCCATTCTTATTATGATTCGTCGGGGGGAAGTGACGGACATTAACATTACTAATCCACAAGAGCGGACGATGCCCTACGTATATACCTTATCAGGGTACGGTTTCTGGTGCTACTTCCTTTATGGTGTACTGCATATTCCCGCCTTCTTCCTCTATGCCGCTATTGGGGCGACGGTAGCCTTAGCGGTGGTGATGGTGATCAATAAGTACTGGAAGATTTCCGCCCACCTCACGGGTTTGGGAGGGTTGATTGGAGGCATTTGCAGTTGGTTCCTTCATTACCAAACGATCCCTTCGGTAGGCTGGATGGCCGTCCTATTAGGCATTGCTTTGCTGCTGATGTATGCCCGGCTTTATGTGAATGCTCACACTTCGCTGCAAGTGGTTTGCGGGTTTCTGTTAGGTATCATTTTTACATTTATTCCCAATCTGATTTTGACTTATGCGAAATAAAATCATCCTTATATTAGCCCTACTCCTCTACTCCTCTACCCCTCTACTCCTCGCTCAAAAGCAACTGAGTGAGCAAACGCAGGTGTCCCTTTTGACATGCACGCCGGGTAAGGCGTTGTACGAGCGGTACGGTCATACCTCGATTCGTGTGAAGGACCCCGTCAATCAATTGGATGTAGTGTTTAACTACGGATGCTTCAGTTTTAATACGGACCATTTCTACTATAAGTTCGTGAAGGGCGAGACCTATTATCTGCTGGACGCGGAGGATGCGCGGTCGTTCCTCATGTCATATCAGATGGAGGGTCGTCCCGTTTACGAGCAGGTGCTGAATATGACCTATGCCCAGCGACAAGAGTTATTTAATAAACTGCTGATTAACCTGCGTCCCGAGAATCGGTCGTACCTCTATAATTTCGTCTTTGACAACTGCGCCACGCGTCCGTATTACCTCATTAAGGAGGTGATGGGCGACACGCTTCTTTCCGATTACGAGGGATGGCGGGGACAACCCTTCCGTGATTTCATTCGGTTATATACGGGAAAGGGATCTTGGGAGGACTTTGGGATTAATATGGTCTTTGGTAAGCGTGCCGATGAACCGATGACCGACGAGCAGCGGCTCTTCCTGCCGGAGGAGTTGATGAACTATATCAGTCACGCCAAGACGGTGGATGGTATATCACTCGTTCGCAGCGAACATATAGGTCCCTTCCCCGCGTATATCGTACCTTGGTGGCGTTCGGCTTTCTTTGGGGCGTTGATTTTTGCGATGATAATGATCTTTATCAATATATTAGACTGGCACCGAGGCAAATGGAGTTGGGGTGTTGATTTAGCGTTAGGGATTGTGTACCTGCTGCTCTTTGGACTGGTTATCTTCCTTGTTTATTTCTCCATTCATCCGCTGGTCGGATGGAACTGGAGGCTCTTCCTATTCCCGATTATTCACCTATGTTCAAGACTTATTTACATATTGCGCTAATAGGCTTACTTTCCACTTTAAACTTTACACTTTCCACTACGCGGTGCTTCGCCGAAGTACCGCGATTGACGGTGGTCGTAGTTGCCGATGGTCTAACGGAGGACAACCTCATTCAGTTACGTCCCTATTGGTTAACGGGCGGAATGTCCTCGCTCAGTAAGGAGACATACATCACTTCTGTCAGTTTAGACCATCGTCTCTACGGAGGACAGGAGGCGTTAGCCTCTCTTCTCACGAGCACGACCCCGCGCGAGCATGGGTGGGCGATGGATACGGTTTTTAATCGTTCCTTAGGTCGTCCTCAAGCCTTGGTAGAGGATAAGCGACAGAAGGGAATCGGCACGCCGTTGCAGGTGTCGTTAGAGTCGCTTATGAAAGCCACATTGGCGGATGAATACCGTCTTGATTATGGTGCTAAGACTAAGATCTACGCCGTAGGCATTCACCCTGCCCCTACGATGCTGTTAGCCGGTCATGCGGCGAATGCCTGCTGTTGGTGGGATAATATCAAAGAGCAATGGGTGTCCACCACCTACTATACCGAAGGACTACCCTCGCCGGCGGATGAGTGGAACATGAGCGAGAAAAAGGACAAACTCACTATCAACGAACGCGTGACGCAATTGGCTTTGGAGATACAGCGAACCCAGCAGATGGGATTGGACGAAGTGCCGGATATACTGCTGATCGAATATGACTTAGGTCTAACTGACACGAACCTCGATGTTCTCATGAACCAACTCATCCTACGGGTGGGGCGTTATAACCTACAACTGCTCGTGTTGGGCACACCCCAAGGGGAGGAAACATCGGTGTTTGACATTGACCGCGCCGCGGCTTTAACGTCCACTTATCTCATTGCGCTTTATGGGCATGAGCGGTGGATAGAAGGCAGATACGGTAACTCGCTTTACCTCAATAAGGGACTGATAGAGCAAAAGAAACTGTCGCTGAGCGAAGTGGAGTCCCGCGTTTGCTCCTTCCTCATGGACTTTGAGGGCGTGGCGGCCGCCTATCCGGTAAACAAAGCCATGCTATTGGACCAAACTAAAGAGAGTATCAATAAGCACTGCACAGGAGATATTGTAATAACCTTGGAACACGGATGGCAATATAGGGAACCGAAAGTGACACTGCTTTGGTGGTCGGGTCGTGGGGCAAACTACCCCAAGGAGCCCATTGACTACAAGCAAATAAGGCACCTTATATATAATAATAAATAAGCAATCAACAATAAGCAATAATATGATACTATACGAAATTAAGATCGCTTACGAGCGGCAGACGGGAGAAGACAATCCCGGTAAAGTAAAAGAGACGTACCTGGTGGAGGGACTCAGTCCCGCTGATGTGGAGAAGCGTCTGATGGAAGAAATCAGTAAGTATATCTTCGGCGACAGCGAAGTGAGTTCGTGCAAGAAAGTGCAACTCTACGATCTTATCACCTCCCCCGAAGGGGATCGGTGGTACAAGGCACGCGTGGAGATGATCACGGTAGAGGACGATGGTAAGGAAACCCGCAAGAAAGTGAGTATCCTTGTGCAAGCCTCGACCATTGCTTTTGCCCTTAAGAACTTGAGCAGTTATCTGGCTTCGCTGGATTGCGAGATCGTGTCCATCACGCGCAGTCCCATCCTCGAAGTTTATCGCGCAGTTAAATAAGCACTAAGCAATAAGCAATAAAAAGCAACCGCTGCCGAGTCAAGGGAACCGGAAAACTCAACAGACACAAGTCAACGGAGTCCCTATATCACTAATGGCGCGCCGGTACATTGGTTCGCGATGACCCGCAAGGCGAGCGACCTAAGCATGCGAAAATGACGCCGGATTACAAAGGTGATACACACTTCAAATCCTATTATTTAGGAGCTTTCTCGATGAATTGACTCGGCAGTTTTTTATTGATACAACTTGGAACTCAAAGGATTAACGATAGGGTATAAGGATAAGGTGGTGCAACGCGACCTTCATCTGGAGCTGACGAGCGGGCAACTCGTAGCCTTGCTCGGTCCGAACGGATCGGGTAAGTCCACGCTTCTGCGCACCTTGGCGGGATTGTTGCCGGCCCTCAGCGGACAGGTACTCGTTGACGGACAGGATGTGATGACCCTCAGTACTATGGATAGGGCTAAGAAACAGGCGTTGGTGCTGACCGAGAGCGAGGCACTGGATGCCACCACGGTACACGATGTGGTAGCCATGGGACGCTATCCCTACACCTCCTTCTTGGGTCACCTTACCGAGCAAGACGAAACGATCATCCGCGAGTGTTTGGAGGCAGTCGGATTTTCTGCCTCTCAGCCTTTCAGCCTCTCCGCCTCTCTGCCTATTTCCTCCCAATCATCAGGGAACAGGGCGAGGATTCAACTGGCCCGCGCCTTGGCGCAACAGGTGCCTATCATCCTGTTGGATGAACCGACCGCTCACCTCGATTTGCCGGGACGTATTCAACTCTTTGAGTTATTGCAGCGATTAGCGCACGAGCAGCATAAGTTAGTGATTATCTCGACCCACGAGTTAGATTTAGCCCTACGCTGTGCCGACCGCGTACTGCTCTTTAGTGAGGGGCAAGTGACCTATGCCACCCCGGCGCAATTAAAAGAAACGAATGCCTTGAATCAGGCTTTTACTATGAATATTGATGCTTATGTCCGCTAACCCTACTCCTCTACACCATTATACCGGTGTCGCCGGAGCGACCTCCCCTACTCCCATCCAACAGCGTCTCTCGGCGTTGCGTGCCACGATACCTAATAACGTGACGTTGGTTTGCGTGAGTAAGTTTCACCCTATTGAGGCTATTCAAGAGGCCTATGACTGTGGGGAGCGCGATTTCGGGGAGAGCCGGGTGCAGGAGTTAGTGGCCAAGCACGAGGCGTTACCCAAGGATATACGGTGGCATTTCATCGGTCATTTGCAGACCAATAAGGTGAAACTCATTGTACCCTTTGTGCATTTGATTCAGAGTGTAGATAGTTGGCATCTGCTGGAGGTGATTAACGCCGAGGCAGCCAAAGTAGGACGCGTGATAGATGTGCTGCTCGAAGTGCATGTCGCCAAAGAAGAGAGTAAGACGGGCTTTGATCCTATCAGCCTTTCTGCCTTTCCGCCCATCAGCCTACAAAACATTCGGATAGTAGGCATCATGGCCATGGCAACGAACACAGATGACGAGGCTGAGATTCGTCGTTGTTTCCGGGAAGCCAAGTCTCTACTCTCTAAACTATCGACCGAAGGTCGCAACGAGGCGGCTACTCTATACTCTACACTCTCAAATAATCGTGCCCCTTTGGGGCTAAGAACTCTCAACTATGACATTCCGATTTTGTCAATCGGAATGTCAGACGACTACCTCCTCGCCATAGAGGAGGGTTCGACGATGGTTCGCATCGGCTCATCTATTTTCGGGGAAAGGAGTTAAAAGAGGGGAACAACACTTCTAAATGCGCTTTATTTTGTCAATTCGGCAGAAAAGTGCATTTTTATTTGCATATATCAAATAATTTTTGTACTTTTGCGTCGCGAAACGCAAAAAAACGATGACAGATAAAGAACCAATATTGCAACAAACGCTCAATCATTATCATGAGTTGGGCATTGATAAGCAGATAGATGTAATCTGCAACTGAAAAGTGGTCCAAATTGCATTTGAAAAATGCGCCACTTAAAGAAAGGTTTGCAAAGGTAGTATTTTTTTGTTAAACTTCAAAATATTTGTGCAATTTATTTGCATTTTTTTACCTTTTAAGCATG
>JAZRWG010000004.1:0-50308 GCA_045599545.1 Paludibacteraceae bacterium
GCAGCCACCACTTCGGAGTCCGCCACGTTCATCTGGCAACCGTATGTCTCGATGTAGAATTTCATATTACCAAACTTGGACTCTGTTTTCGGGTTTTACGTACATGGGTGACTTCTCGTCCACGTTCCATGCCTTATACCACGCATCAATCTGCGGGAGAGCACCGTTCACACGCCATTTACCCAACGAGTGAGGATCGGACTTGGTGCGACGCAGCACTTCCTCGTCGCGTATATTGCCCGCCCACACATTAGCATAGGCCAAGAAGAAACGCTGTTCGGGAGTGAAGACACTGTCTTGTGCAAGATTGGCCTTGCCGCTCTTGATCAGATTGCTGAGGGCAGTGAAACTGATTTCCAAACCTCCGTGGTCGGCGATGTTCTCACCTAAGGTGAAGGCACCGTTAGCATGTACGCCGGGGGCTACTTCAATCGAGTTAAACCACTCTTCCATCACTTTAGTGCGTTCCTCAAAGGCAGCGCGGTCTTCCGCTGTCCACCAATTATTGAGGTTGCCCTGCTTATCAAACTGACTGCCTTGGTCGTCGAAACCGTGGGTCATCTCGTGTCCGATCACAACGCCTATCGCCCCGTAGTTAAAGGCATCGTCCGCACTCATATCAAAGAACGGATATTGCAGTATAGCGGCGGGGAAACAGATCTCGTTGGAGGTGGGGTTATAATAAGCATTGACCGTTTGTGGGGTCATGTACCACTTGGCTTTATCTACGGGCTTGCCCAAATAACTGAGGCTATAATCCTGCTCGAACTTAGCGGCGCGTTGCAGGTTCTGATAGAATGTCAATTCGGGGTCGATATCGAGTTTTGTATAGTCCCTCCATTTATCAGGATAACCAATCTTAATGGTGAAGGCATTGAGTTTATCCAAAGCAAGTGCTTTGGTCTCGTCGCTCATCCAGTCTTGGGCTTGGATACGCTCGCCGAAGGCGGCTTGCAGGTTCTTGACCAGGGCGAGCATACGTTTCTTATTCTCTTCGGGGAAGTACTGCTTGACGTACATCTGTCCGACGGCTTCGCCGAGCACACCATTAACCGTGCCCACGCTGCGCTTCCATAACGGACTGATCTCCTGTTTGCCGCTGAGCACGCGTCCGTAAAAGTCGAAGTTGGCGTTCACAAAATCGTCGCTCAAGTATGGAGCATCCCCATCAATCATCTGCCAACTAAAGAGTACACAAAGGTCGTCGGGGGTCTCGTCTTCTAACATTTTGCAAGCCTCTTGGAGGTGACGCACCTGTCCTACGCTGATACTGTCGGGTTGGCAACCCATGGCTTCAAAATAGGCCATCCAGTCCAATTCGGGGCAGAGGGTTTGCAGTTCGGCAAGGCTCATCTTGTTGTAGTTGGCAATCGGGTCGCGCAGTTCGACATTATTGAGGGCTGCGGTAGCCAGACGTGTCTCCAAACGGAGCACAATGTCCGCACACTGGTCGCCGTCGAGGTAACCGCAAACACCGAACATACGCGCCACGTGCTTGCGGTACGCCTCGCGGATCTTAGTGGTAGCCTCATCGGTGTCGAGGTAATACTCTTTCTCGCCGAGGTTAAAACCGGCCTGTGATTCCTGCATGAGGTTCATGGACGAGTTACCGGGATCGGCTTCTACGTAGAGGTTCCATAGCCCATATTCCATTGAGGCACCGAGCAGTTGGCTGCGTTTAGTGCGGTCTTTGGCGGCAGCGCGATAGGCATCGACTTTCTCGTTCAGTTCGTTGACGAAAGCGCAGATGTCTTCGTTTTTATTACGGCGCTCCATGTTCATGGACTGGTTATAGAGCGTGGCTATTTTTTGTTCGATGGAACCGCGCTTATAGGCACTCTCGTTCTCGGCGATGGAGGCTATGAGGCCTTTCACTTGTTCGAGGTTCTCGAGTCCGAGTTTGTCAAAACTGCCGAAGCGACTATACTCTCCCGAAAGGGGATTGAGTTTTTGCCATCCACCGGTAGCGAATTGGTAGAAGTCGTTTTGCGCTACAGCGGTGGTATCCAAGTTCTCGGTGCGGATACCTGCACCTTTGGGTTGATTACATCCAAGCATCATAATAGCGGATACAAATATTAAAAGTTCTTTTTTCATATGTTAATAATTAGTACTATTGCGTTAATTTTTCTTTTTTATCTCTCATTAGTAGCAATTTTCCAAAATGGTTAAGATATCGGCATAGCGGATGGGGCGGTAGCCGGTGGTTTTATCTCCTTTGTCGGCTATGATATTGGACTCCGTGCTGCGGGCAATAGGATCTAACATATCCTCCGTTACTCCTAACTCGCGCAGCGTTGTCGGAATACCCAACTCCTCTATAAACGAAGCCAAGGCGGCTATACCTTCTAAAGCGGTGATTTCATCGGACTTATCGGTTGGATTGATATTCCAAACGTTAACCGCGTAGCGCACGAATTTCTTCAGTCCGTGTTTATAAATATAGGTAAGGTACGCGGGCGTGATAACCGCCAAACCGATGCCATGAGCGCAGTCGGTGAAAGCACCTACTTGGTGCTCTATCTGGTGAACCGTCCAATCTTGCGCCTTGCTCACTCCAAGCATACGGTTCAGTGCCACCGTGGCGCACCACATGATATTGCTGCGGGCCTCGTAGTCCTTAGGGTTGATCATCGCCTTGCGGGCAGCCACAATCAAAGCACGCATATCACCCTCGATGAGGTAATCGGATACATTATCGTCCTCGCCCGAGAAGTAGAGTTCCATCAGGTGGGAGAAGATATCAAAGATACCGCTCACCATTTGGTATTGGGGAACGGAGTAGGTATATTCGGGATTGAGGATGGAGAAACGTGGATTGAGACGGTCGTCAAAACCGCATCCGATCTTGAGTTTCTTTTCCTCATTCGTTACCACAGAGGAACTGTTCATCTCGCTACCCGTGCCCACCATGGTAAGGATGGTGGCGAGAGGAATGATCTCGTTGTTTACTTTTTCGTGACGGATATAATAGCGTTCCCACGCATCGCCCGTAGCATAGGTGGAAGCGGCAATGGCTTTAGCGCAATCAATGACGCTACCTCCGCCCACAGCGAGGATAAGGTGAACATGGTTCTCTTTGGCAAGCCGACAACCTTCTTGCACTTCGCTCCAACGGGGATTAGCACTCACGCCGCTGAGTTCTACTACTTTTTTGCCTGCTTCTTGGAGAATAGCCATTACTTGGTCATAGAGACCTATTTTCTTGATAGAGGCTTTGCCATAAACGAGCAATACATTCTCGCCGTATTGACTAAGTTCGTCTTTGAGGTGAGCAAGAGCTCCCTTACCGAAATGAATCCGCGTGGGATTGTAAAAACTAAAATCGTAAATCATGGTTGTTTTTTATTCGTAATTTTACATCTTATGTCTTGGTGCGCGGGCTTCGGATTGATTGGCCCCGGAGCCGCCGACAGAGTTCATTAGTATGATATCCGCCTCTATTGCAGAGGTGCAAGGATGTATGTAGTATTTCATAACGTGTACTCTTTATTTTGATATTGAATAATGATTTGTCCGTTCCGCAGGTACTTGTGCCTGTCACCTATAGCCTCTCTGCCTTTCTGCCCTTCAGCCTCTTCGCCTAATCCTGTAGGCACTTTGGGCGCAATAACCAATCGCGCTGTTTTTGCTACGCCAAAGGGCGAATCGACCATATTTGGCACATAGAAATAAGCCCGCATGCCATACATAGAGGAAGTGTCTCCCGCCTTCGACCAGTTCAGTTCATCGCCCGCCGTCACAAACAAATATCGCTTATCTCCCGCTTGTAAATGATAGGGATTGATAATACCCACAAACTGCAAGGTTCCTTCGCTAATCTCGGTCTCACCACTGCCCGCAGAGGCCTCAATGATGCAATTATAAAAGTCGGGATTAACAATATCCTTCGTTGGTTGAATGATATAGGGTGTGCCGGCGATGATTGCCGTAGCCGGAACAAGCGTAATCTGTAGATCCGTCTTATCCCCACTTAGGGTAGCATCGCTAAAAGTATAGAGTTGGCAATTATCCCCAAAGACGGCTTTGCATTTCTTTTCGGTTACATCAAAGGGCAGACAGAGGGTGTTCCACCCGTCGCTATAGAGCGTCCGAACGAGGTGAACGTTGGTTAATAAACCTTTATGAGTCCCAGTTCCGTCTTTCACATAAACGTCCAATAGTTCCTTATTATTCTCTCGGTCAGAAACGGTTATCCATGCCTGCGAGTCATAAACGAGGCGCACCGAAAAACCATTGAAGCGGTTATAAGAAGCGGCATTGTTCTGCTCTGTAGAAGAATAATCCACAGCATAAGCATTAAGGCTTGTTTCGTTCATGGCCGAAGTGCTCCAATAGTTACAATTCGTATTTTCTTCATGCAATGTCGCCTCTCCGCCTTCCTGCCATTTAGCCTTTCCGCCTAATCCCCTATATCCTGCCGCCGGTAGGGAGACGGTGTTCGTGCCATCGACAGCAGTGATAAGCAAGCCATTTATCCCACTTTCTTGATAATTTGTTACCCATTGGTGAGTATTATTTGTTAATAGGTATTTCCACTCATCTTGTGTCAGTGTGCGCCATAATCCTGCTTGATTGCCGCCGTTGAAGATGGGGTTATATATTCCCCAATCGTAGTTGGCATAGCGGCTACCGGTAAATGTATTCCAGCGAATGTCTCGTTGGTGATTTTCCACAAACGACGGTCCGTAACCGGTAAGGTTGGCGGTGTTGGTTGCATTGTACGCTATCGTTTGATCGGTGGGTAGATAATAGGTGTTAAGGGCATCCTCGGGGTCGTGATAGCCGGAGGTTCCCCAGCCGAAATAGGAACCGTAGTCGGTTTGATTGTCGGCGAAAGAGAAGGTGTTTGTCTCCTCATTATAAACGAGGTTACCTTGGGAGAAACGCACCGTTTTGTTTTCTCCAATCTTGAACTCCCCCGATAGCGCGCCTTGGGGCGATGTTTGCGCAACGGCACTGCTCAGTGCCGCCACGCAAGCGAGGATAACTGTTTGTTTTTTCATATATGTGAATGCTTATTGCTTATGGGTCTTAATGCCTAAGACATTAAACCACTGATTATCTTTGATGATATAAACATTTTGTTCCTTGAACACCTTGTGAACCTTTCCGGAGGCGGTGTTCTCCAGTCCTGTACTTTGTCCGATTTGGATAATATACGGCTCATCGACCGTTCCTATCATTGCATCCTCAATGTAGGTGAGTTCTCCGCCTGTAACCTGTTGCCTGTCGCCTGTAGCCACTTGGATACTGAGTGTTTCGGTCTTATCGCCCGGAATGGTAAGGAACCATAACCCATCCTCTCCGAAGGCGGCCGCACGGCACTCGTCACCGGCAAAGATACCCACTTCGGCATCCTCAACCACTTGCTCGCCGTCCAGCACCACCGCCGTGAGGGTCATGTTACCCGGGTATTTGCCTGGCTCCACCGGAACAAACTGAGAGTTTAAAGTGGAAAGTGTAAAGTTTAAAGCAGCCGGTGCGGCATTGCGGGTTAGGGACGGATAATAAAGGGTCTTATCCTCCGTGCCGGTGTTGCAATACAGGTACGCATTGCCCGGGCTCATGGTCTTGAGCGGACCAACCCACCGATAACCGTCCCACGTAGCGAAGTCGGTTTGCGACTTAATGATATCGCCCTTGGTAGGACTGATATTCGCCAAAGCGGTATTGACATCCATACTCATCTGCGGCAGATAACCCATCCATGTCCAACTATTATTCGCTTTGAGGTCTATGCTGAAAAGGATTGGATCGATAATACTACCCACAACCGTCTTGAGGTACGGATTACTTACATGCAGTTTATAGCCCTTGATGCAGTCCATCACTTTGAGTGAACCCCGCAACGAATCGCGGATAGCACTGACTTGAGCGAACTCGGTCGCAGACTTGATGATGGTAATATTGTCCATCATGTCTTGCAGTACCGCATTGAAGTGTACATCCGTGGGTATCACGTTGAAGCTGATCCAGTTCCAACCCTTTTGGAGTTGGATGTTTTGTTCAATGACTTTTTTGTCTTCGAGTTTCACCGGATGGGTCATGTCTCCTAACAACCTACCGCTCATGAAGGGGATAGATGTTTGGTCCGTGAGACCCAAAGACGGTACGGAGACGTGGAGATTGGTATAAGTCATTCCGGTGCTGGCGTCCCAGTATTTGAAGGTAATCGGTTTATGGATGTTCAATCCATAATTGATACTATCCTTCTGCGCTTGGGTGAGGTTCGCGTAGATATTCATCATGATGTAATATTTGCTGTAAGAACTATACAACTGCGGAGAACCTAATCCCACTAACTCGTCCCCACTAAATGCGGCTATAAGGTCCTCGCTATCGTCTGCCGCTAATTTATTGATCGTCGCCGTAGCGATGATATTCATGGAATACTCATAGTCGGCAGGATTGAGCCTCCAGTCGGGTTTCTCGGCATTGACGCGCACATGGAGGCGCAGCGGCTCGGTAACGGCTTCGTTACCTACCAAGTAGATCGTTTGCTCGTAAGAGCCGATAGCCAGTGAACCTTGGATGGTGGCCTCAATCTGTTTCTTTTGGAGAGGTTGCAGAATACCGCCGGTCTCGCTCAGTTCGAGCCATTGCGGAACATTGGTAATCGACCAGTTCTCCACCTTTCCGCTGTTATTAACTAGGGTTAGGGTCAGCGTGGTGTCGCTTAATGCGCTCTTGGTGATAGATATCGCCTCCTCGTCCCAAAGGAGTTGATTGCGGTTCACAAACGTTGTCCAACGGATAGGCAGCGAGTAGTTCCCGTTCTCATCGACGAGGTCGGACACCTCAAACTCCAACGTACATCCTTCGATGCGAGCCGCGGGTTCGGTGATGTTGATAACGATAACCCGTTCGCTGGGCGTGTAAGTGTGCTGAACTACCTCTACCGGACGCTGCTTGCGTAGCGCAGGCGCAGTCGTCGCCTCTCCGCCTATCTGCCTTTCTGCCTCTCCGCCTATCTGCCTTTGACTTACTCTATCCTTTAGCGAGAAGACCTTGATGGGTTGCATAGCCTCATCCACGGTGTCTTTTTCCATCGGATAGTAAGCCACTAAACCGGCCTCATCGCCTTTCATTTCGTTGCGGCGGTTGAGGGCGATATTCTTCGGCATGAAATAGGCATTCCATAGGCGCACCTCATCAATGCTTACTTCTGTCTCCGATTGCTCGGAAGAGAAGAGGATATATGCCGACGCAAAAGCGGGCATGTTGCTTATGCCGTTGACATCTAACATCTCTCCGTCCATCATAAAGACGGGTGGTGTGTTGTGTCGGTAATCAATCGCAAGGTGGTGCCAAGCGCCATTGACTACGCGTGATGGGAGAGGAACATTCTTCGTTTCGTTATTGATGGTGAGAAGCATGCAGTTAACATTAAACGCTACGCTCAACGAACTGTCGCTTAGTGTAAACAGGGTGCCGTCCTGGTGCATGCAGAACCAGCACTCAAACACGAAATCTTCGCCCTTGGGGATAGGACACTCGCTGAGGTCCATCTTAGCCACTTGTCCGGCAGGGATGGAGAGAGCGATATTGTTATTATTATAGTACCATGAGTCGTAGAGCATTTGGAGGTGACGACCGCGGATGATGTCGTGAACCACAAACCCTTCTCCCTCGTCCATGGGCCAATAGGTTAGCAGTCCGTCGGTATAAGCGTCCTTGCGCTTATTGCGTTCGGAAAGGGATGTGCTCCAGTCACGATTGGTATTCCAGATGGCGAAGTCGTGCATCTTACAATCATGGCCTCCCAAAAGGATATTTCCACGAATGTCGTACGGGGTAACATCCGCATGATCGAATAACAGAACTTCGCGACTGTCATAAGCGCAGTGGGCGGTGAGTTTACCCATGTTCTCTCCCTCTTTGGGAGCCTGATATTCGATGGTGATAAAGCACCACTTATTGGCGGGAATAGGCTCTTTGGCCCGTGCCAAAGAATTGCCGATAATGGCCGAGATGATTCCATTATTGTTTTGTAATAAAAGACCGATACCCGTGTCTGATCCTACAGCATGACACAGAATGAGTCCGTTGCCGGTGTAGTTATACCAGAACTCGAGAGTGAAGTCGGTGTTGTTGAAGTTAAATTCCGCCTCGCAGAAAGCGCCGGCCGTAGTCAATTGTAATGCCACGTCATGGTCGCCTACGTTATGGGCATTGAGCACACCCGTCACGGATATATTCTTATCGCGCACACGTCCTGCTTGGATGGGTTCGTTCATGGTGACAAGAACCTGATTATCCGACGTACAAATACCGTTAATCGGTTCGGGCAGTCCTAATGCCTGAGGGCGTTGCATGTCCTTGGTGACGGTGATAATAGCACTCTCGTTCGGAATCTCGTCGTTGCCGAAAGTGCAAGCCGTCACGGCGCGGAACTCGTACCCGCCGTCGGGGAACTGCGTGTCGGGCATAGCGAGCGAGTAGTAGATGGCGGGACCGGTGATAAGACTCTTTTGTCCGCCGACCGTGTCCTGTGCTGAGGTGCAGAACTCGCGTATCAGATGCCAATCGTTATCCCCCGTGTGGCGGTACTGCAAGCGAATAGACTTGAAGTTGCGGAAGTTGCGGTCATAACCGTTGATGGTAATGGGTAACGTATCACCCGTGGATGTATTGACGGTGGTATTGTCAATCTTGAGGCTGATCTCCGAACACGTGGGTACGAAATGGGCCGAGAGCCAAACGGTGTCGGCTTGTTCGTAGAGGTTACAATCGGAAGTGAGCACAATGGCTATACTGTCGTAATCCAATATACCCAAATCGGACTGCGAGAGAACAAGCGTCTTGGTGATGGGTTGAGACGGATAGAACTTAATCAGTCGTCCGGCGTCTGTCAGAGGAGCACCATCTACGTGTATCTGTGCTCCTAACGAGTTGTGGTCACCGGCAGCATAGAGTTTGAGCCAAGTGAAATAGTCAGGAGCCACGTCCGCTATATTAGCTAACGTGAGGGTGTAGATGGCTTTACCGCCGATGGGTACATCGGTCATGGTAGGCGTTTCTACACGAATCTGGGGTTGCTCCATATTGACGGTAGCGGTATGCAGTTCGTGCTGTCCGGGTTCGAAGTACTTGGTCCGCTCCTCGCCTTCGTACGGGCAGTAGGTCTGTCCGCCGCGGGTGGAGAAGATAGGTCCGAAACCGTCGGGAGACGAATAAACGTCAATGGACATATATTCGTAGTTGTTGGTCTCGAGGGTATAGGCCACGGCAGAACGTTGCGTTTTCTCGGTGTTCTCGTCATAGGTGTGGTTATAGCCGGCGTAGGTGTCGTTCTTGATGGTGAAACCAATGGAGTTGAATGTGGCTTGTGTTCTCACTTTGAGGAGCACTTTACATCCGTCTTCTTCATGGAAGCCGTCGTTCTTACCGGTCACTTCGGTGCGAGAGGACGTGATAGTGGCACCGCCGCCTAAGGAGTAGTTCTCCAACAACCATCCTCCGTTATAGTAGTCGCGGATCTCCACATAAGCGGTGTCCACGCCGGAATTCTTGTAGTCTTCCTCTAAGTAGGCACGAGTGCATGTGGTGTGTTCGCCTTGTGAACGGCAAGCGGTGGTGTTGGGATCACGCAAAGTCTTGCGCCATTCAAGGGCTAAGGCGGCTTTTTCGGCGGCCTTGTCCCAGTCTTCGTAGCTGAATTTTTGAGAACTATGGTGTACTTTCACTTTGTTTTCTTCGTTCATGGCCAACACATCCTGCCACCGGCGTATTTGGTTGTTTAGGTGACATATCTGGTCGGCTAATCCCTCGACCGTATCCGCTATGACGGCGGGCGGAATCATGATATAACTGGGACCGCCCGTCGAATCAATGGGTGTTGCTGCACTGCCCCACACTTTTTCGTCATAGTTATTGCTGCCAAACCGTGGGTCATCCTTGGTTAGGGTGGTGATATAAATAGGCTGATCCGTCACGTTGGGGTAGGAACTGCTATACGAAGCCTTATCCACATATTGGAGCAACGCATTACGCTGCTTGATATAGTTTGGAATGACATCGTGCTCTATCTCATAGGTAGAGTAAGCAAAGGAGGTCTTGAAGGTGGAACCGGTCGCAATCACATCTTTTACCACGATGTTATACTTAGCAGGATTTTCCTGCACGCGCTCCAAGGTTACTTTACGGGCGTTACCGAAGATTTGGTTCGTTCCGGCTCCTACATAGACATCGCCCGTGGTGCCCACAAACGGATATTCGGGTTTGGTCGAGATGGTGGTAGAAGTCGTTACCTCGTAACTATGGGAATGAGACCAACGCGATAAACCATCGTACTTGGTACCAAAACCGGCACTGCTCATCTCCTCTATTTTAGTGAAGGTTATTACTCCTACTCCGGCACCGATGACTTGATCGATTCCGCCGGCGAACATATGTTCAAACTCCGTTCCGCGGTTCTGCTCATGGGTGGTCTCGGTGGTGGTGATAATCGATTGTCCCTTCTCCCACGTAGCGAACGACTTGCCTCCGGGAGGATCGCGTAACACAAACATCAGCCGGTCCGGTCCGTCGGTAACAAAGTTACTTCCCGACGTGCGCGAACCAAAAATCAATCCCTTACACTTACCGTTCTCGCTCCACGAATAGGTACGCGAATGGTCCGGGGTCTCATAGGTTATATTCACATTATAGGTATAGGGCTCCACTAAATTGGGTTCCCCTACAAGGAATAGGTATTGCGCTACTCCGGCGGTGTCCAAGAGCACTTGGTTTTGTGCCAGCGAGATGATCTGTCCGGCAATCACTTGCATGCTGTCCCCTTTCTCGTCCACCGAATAGCCATCCTCCTCGGCCACCTCTTTGTCGCCCAATTCATTCTCAATGGTTACAATAGCGTTCCGCATCGGAAGAGGGGTGGATACGGGTTGGTCGCCATCGTAATTGACATAGGTCTCAAAGGCTTTGACGGTCCACGAATAAGCTTTGTCTTGCAGGAAGCACGGAACGCCCCTCGTGTAAGTGAGGTTATTGTCCTCCATGCTATACAAAGGAATGGTGTCTGTTTGACCGGAAGGCAGGGTGATGTAATAGGTCTGTTCTCCTAACTCACCGTGCCGGCTTCCCCATTGGCTAATCGTCAATTCGGGTAGCGCATAATGGATGGCATCTAACTTCTGCAAGTAGGTCACCGTCTTATAGTTCACCGAATCGGTAAACAAAGTATCCGTCTTGGTTTCACGTATATTACACGTGCCGAGGTTGAGGTTCTCAAACTTCCCTAAATCGAATACAACATCAGGGTTCTTGACCACTTTGATTTCGGAGATCTCAAAGTCCACAGGAGGCAACGCTACCGCAAACTCACCCGTTTTCTCGTCCGTTACAATCGTTACCGAGTGGGCGTCCCCGCCGTTCTTTTTCTTGGTGGTGGCTTGGCTATGGCATAGGAGTGAGTCGGGACATTCGAATGTGCGACTCTCCGTCTCACTGAGGTTGAGGTTATAAAGGTCCTCCGGAGGCGTGAGCACAATGCGTGCCTGACCGATATTAGAGACACCCAAACCAAAGCCGTGAACTTTCTTCGCCTCGTCTTCACCACCGGCTACACGCCCCACTACAAGAACCGTCGTGTTATCATAGAACTGCAACCCCGTTCGCGGCGTTTCGAACATCGCTTTGATGCCGGTGCCGTTGGGGTCTGCCGGATAACGGCCCTCGTTCACGAACGTATGACCGTCTTTCTTTACCGTTATCGCGTGCTCGCCGATGGGCACTTGAATGGTGTAGTTTCCTTCGGCATCGGACTCAATGATATTGCCGTCTTGGGTGCATAGTTGTCCATCCACGCTGAACTGACAACCCTTCACCGGATAGTCGGTGTTCTCGTACGTTACCTTACCCGTGACGGTGAAACTGGACTTATCCGTGAAGTCTATCGAGTTATGCGTAGCCGCATCTTTATTAAAGAACAGCGGACGGGACGAAGGCGAGAACTCGTGTACGCCTAACGTCGGAATCACATTATAAAGCGAACCGCCTACCGTATAGGGAACGTTGTTAATCAGGTAATTACCATTCTTATCCGTATAGGCTTTCAGCGCCAACTGCTCGTTCGTGGGGATATTGTCTTGGTCGGGCACAATACCGCGAATAGACAGGTGCCGTTCGTTGAAAGTGGCGCCTGTTTTGGAGATGTCGAAGAGTTCGTTTTCTACGTTATCATCGCAACGATAGTAACCCGTCAAATTCAATTCCGAACCACTGAGATAGATATTCATCGTGCGCTGTATCTCTGCTTGCGAACGGCAGATATTCCAAACGCGTATCTCGTCGATAAAACCATCAAAATCAGATCCTCCGAACACGAGCCGTTTCTCAGAGTTGAGAGTTGAGAGTGTAGAGTTTAGAGTAGTGGAGAGTTGAGAAGCAGGAGTGGGTTCACCGTTGATATAAACGGTTTGCGTCTTCCCCTCAAAAGTGATGGCTACATGATTGAACTGCGCATCTTGGGCATTATCGTCGCGAAGGAAGAACTCGATCGTTCCCTGCTGCCCCGTCATCTCTTGTAACATCGTCTTGGGTATTTCCAACAGCGATTGGTTCTTGCTAAGGAATCGTAACGAACGGCTTCGACGCAGATCTTCGCCCACCAAACAAACGGCCACATCCGGCACCCCTTGGTTACCGCTGAAAGTGATCTGTCCGCTTACCACGCCATAGGGCTGCGCAAAACCCACAGAGGACTTGCGGTCAATCACCTCCACGATATCATCACAAGAGGTGTAACCTACTATTTGGTATTCGTAATAAGCTCCCGGAACGCACGTAACATCCTCAAAAGCGTAGTCTAACACGCCGTTCTTGAAATCCACCGTACCTAAGATGATGGCTTGGGTTGTGGAATGGAGTTCCTTGCGGGTTATTTGGAAGTGTTTGAAGTTATGTTGCGCCTCATCAATCGTCCATTTCAATTCGACACGGTCGTTATAGAAACCCTTGCTCACACTGTGGGACGCAATGACGCCGCCCATGTCGTTGGGGATAACCAAAGAGACCTGTTGCTCCTCTCCGTGTACAACGGTGCCTTCAAACACTTGAGCCGAGAAGAGGATGGATTCACACGTGGCCAAGGGGTCCGTAATCTCTATATCTCCGTTCTTTATCAAATCTGTCAACGGGACTGTTTTGGTCTTGTTGGCATAGGTGAGCTGCAACTGCATATCCGACGTACATACACCGCTGCTGAAATTGCAATGGAGCACGGGGTGATAATCTTTATTCACCTCGCCCGTTAAGGACGTTAACGTCACATAGTTGGTGTTGGCGGTAACGTTCTTGCTCAGCGTGAGTGTCGCGTTGTCAAACGCTGCGTCTTCACGATAAATACGGAAGTAGTAAGGCACATCTCCCTGATCGCGTTCATCAAAGGGGATATCCTTTTTGTAAGCGGATTGAGAGGCGTTGTAGTTTTCCGTATATTTCTTGACGTTTTGGGTAAACTTGGCATCCGAAGCCCGCTCAATGACGATAGCGCTGTTATCGTACAACGAACCGGTACAGGGATTCATGGTCCATGTCAGCCCGATGGTGCCGTCGTTATTGTCCTTGGCATTAAAATTCTGCACTTGAGCAAAAGGTGGCGCAGAGAAAGTGGTTTTAGAAGAGGTAAAGGTGCGTGATGAAGGTGGAGTGTGGAACCAATTTTGGTAATACGACTGATTCATCGTATAGGTCTTCTCGCTATAGCACTCATAGGTCAAGGGTGTTTGATACATCTCGGCAGCCGTTGGTTTCTTGGACTGTTGGAAAGGATAGGTATAGTCCGTGACAGAAGTATTCGTATTCGACGAGGTGGCATTAAAGACCTCGCTCCCCTTGTATAACGAGCGCAGACGGAAGGTGCAACCGCTCGGTACGGTACGCGTGTATTTGACAGCCGTCTTTCCCTCATGCACTTTCCACGCCACATCCGTGACGGAAGGTTGATTGGGATTAGAAAGGAACTGCCGATCGTCATAATTGACAGTGGAGGCTTTGGTGTATGTGCTCCAGTGCTCATTGTCCCAGCGGGTTCTTATGCGTATTTGCAGATTTTGACCGCATTTATGTATAAATTGACGCGTTGTTTCGGAGTACTCGGTCACCATGTAGCAGAACCAAGCTCCGTCCGCGTAGTTATACCACCGAGCTTGCGCATAACTCGTCTTATTTCCGTTATAGTTATTGAGAGTAGTCGGCCAATAGTCATTATCTTCGGAAGAAATATAGATACCGACGATTTGAATCATGTCGTTGTCATTGTTACCGTTGCGCAGGTATAATTCAAACCATTGCATGTTATGGTCGTCGCTATTGCTCGTGCGCTCGTCCCAGGACATGAAGCACCAAGCAATCGTGCCGGGGAATTCGGTGGTCGATGTTCCCGAATGAACGGCACCACCGACATTTTCACCATGACTGCCATTATCAAACTTCCAAGCCTTATCTACCTGAAAAGTGGATACCCAGTTAGCGTATTTCTCACTCGGAATCCAATTGGCGAACATGCTGCTCGCTACCAATAGCAATAGTGCTACCAATAATGTTTTTTTGTTCATATGTGTTTTTAGCTTAGTTATCAATTTTGCGTGCAAAATTACAACTTTTTTTCGACATATGCAAATTTATTTGCCGTTTTTGCTACTTATAGTTTACAAAATTGAGATATTTTGTGTTTTTATAGTACTATGTATTGCATAATACTGAAAAATGTTGTACCTTTGCACCGTCAAACGAAAATTGACAACAATGAAACGAGTATTATTCATTATTATTACGTGTGCGATGAGCCTTGGCATAAAGGCACAGACAATTACGGATTCGATACCCCAGAGTAGGGCGTTGACTTCGGATAATATAGATTCGTTACTGAATCTGCCAGAGGTGGAAGTGTTAGTAAAAAAGAAGCTCGTGGAGCGCGTAGGGGATAAGATCGTGATGAATGTGTCCGAGTCTCCGTTTGCAGTAGGGAGTAATGGGGTGGAGATATTAAGGAAAGCTCCGGGTGTGATGGTGGACAAAGACGGAAACATTACGGTGAATGGTAAATCGGTAGAAGTGTATATAGACGGCCGTCCATCCTATATGAGTGGTGCTCAACTCAATGCCATGCTTACGGGGTCCAATGGAACGATGATAGAAAAACTTGAAATAATCACGAATCCATCGGCAAAATATGACGCTTCGGGACAAGGAGGAATCATCAATATAAAACTCAAACGCAATAAGATGCGCGGGCTTAACGGTATAGTGAGTGCTAATTACGGAGGAATGTATTTTAGTGATGTTAAGCACTATCACTCTACGGAAAGTGCGTACCTTAATCTCAACTACCGCACCGCCAAGACCTACACGAATGTGACGCTTATTCAAGCCTATAACGACTTAAGCTATAATCCGCTCACACAGAATAGGCAGCCGGTCGGAGCGGAGGGTCAGGAACCGAAAGACACTCTCTCGATGAGGGGCGAGTCGTACTATGTAGATCAGTCACAGTATTATTCGGTAAGGGTGAGCAATGATTGGTATATAGATAGTGTGAATACCCTTGGTTTCATCGCACATTTCCCTTTCTTTACTCACGGTTGCGGAACGGATGATACGAGTAAGATGCACTCCTATATTAAATATAATAACGAGTACCTCCAATATACCGCCACCAAAGGGCGTCAATTGGATTATGGTCCGCAGCACACGGTCAATTTGAACTTCACGCACGTGTTCTGCGATTCGCTCTCCCGCGAGTTGACGGTGAATGCCGATTATGTACGCTACTATAACCGTTCGCTCAATTCGCAACGGAACTTTGCTTACATTGATAAAGCTACCCCTTATACGCATCCCGTAGTGCCGGGGTTGGATATTGAGTCGAAGCAATATAACAATATAGCGGACGCTAAACTGGATTTTCAAACGCGGTTCTGGAAAACGGGTATGTTGGAAGCCGGCGTTAAGTATGTCTATTCGGGTTCTATCAACCGCATGGTGACGGATAGTTTGTTGGCAGGAACTACACATACATCCACGAACGACTTTAATTACGACGAACACGTGGCAGCCGCTTATGTGACGGCTTCTAAACAATGGGAGAAAGTGACGGCTAAACTGGGTTTGCGCGGAGAATATACCTATAGCATGGGTAACTGGATAAGTTCCGATACAACAAGCAAATACTCCTACTTTAACCTCTTCCCGACGGCTTTTGTAGGGTATAATCCGGCGGAGAAATGGTCGATGAGTCTGAGTTATACCCGTCGAATCAAGCGTCCGAGTTATTACCAACTCAATCCGTTTGTGACCTATCTTGATCCTCACACAATAACGATTGGTAATCCGGCACTCAAACCCGAGTTTAACCATCAGGTGGATATCAATTTCGGCTGGTCGCAATATGTGAGTTTGGCGTTTAATTTTGCTCATACCCAAAATATGTTAAACCAAAAAGCCGAAGTGATGCCCTATGGCGACCAACAACAGATGTGGGTGAACTTTGGCACATGTACTACGCACGGTGGAGTGCTTGGTTTGACGGAGTTGCCGCTGGTGCCTAAGTTTGATGACGAACACAAAGTGAATGGTGCCTGGTTAGCACTCACGGTGAATGCATCCTATTATAACTTCATCTCTCGCGGACAAGAGGACTACGTTCAACGACATAACTGGGCACAAGTCTATGGCGCGTTAACGAGTTATCTGCCTGAGGATATACAGATGAGTGTAGATGGCAGGTGGAATGCACCGATGGTGATAGGTTATCAACGGCATGAGGGTAATTATGGCATAAATTTCGCGTTCAAAAAGACATGGAAACCTCAACAAGTGACGCTTTCTGTTCAAGTGAGCGATATACTGAGGTCTGATTATACGGTGAATGAGACTATTTTGGGATTGGGTGAAGGGTTTTATTCCAATGTGTATGCTAACCTCAATATGCAGCGTGTGAGCATCGGTGTGACATGGCTGTTTGGACAGCAACAGTTCCAAAAACAACGTAAAGTCGGAGTCAGTGATGAGGCATCGCGGTTGGGCTCGTCAGGCGGAATAGGATCCAAGTGATAACGTTGAAAGTTTAAAGTTTAAAGTTTAAAGTATAAACCAATTAAAAAATTAAGTATTATGGAAAATTTAAGTCGTAAGTTAACCAAGTCAAGTAACAAGATGTTGGCCGGAGTATGCGCCGGCATCGCTGAGTATTTAGGGTGGGACATCACCATCGTTCGCGTAGTGTACCTCATTCTCTCTCTCTTCACTGCCGCCTTCCCCGGTTTGCTGCTGTACATTCTGCTTTGTATTGTAATGCCCCAGCCGGAGGCGTGATTAGTGATTAGTGATGATTGAGAATCTAAAGTCACAGATGAGGAAGGGGATATTAGAGTACTGTATCCTTACCATCATTGACCAGCAGGAAGCTTATACCTCCGATATCTTGGAGGCACTCAAAAAGGCTGACTTGCTCGTGGTGGAGGGTACACTCTATCCCTTACTCTCCCGTCTCAAGAACGAGGGATTATTGTCCTATCGTTGGCAGGAATCAACTTCGGGCCCGCCACGGAAATACTTTGCGTTGACCGAAGAGGGTAAGAATATCCTCAGTCAATTAAAAACCGAATGGCTTAATATCAATGGTTCTATCGAAAAAATCTGTTCATTATGAAAACAACAGTTAATGTTAATTTAGCAGGCATCGCATACACCTTAGACAAGGATGCCTACGAAACCTTTAAATCCTATTTAGAAGACATTGAGTCCCGCCTTCCCAAAGACGAAAGCAAGGAAGTCATGGAGGACATAGAGGCTCGTATTTCCGAACTGATCGGACAAAAAATGATTCTTACCTCCGATCGCGTGATAACGCTCGCGTTATTGCAACCCATCCTTGACCAGATTGGTCATCCCTCGGATTTCGGACAAGAGTCTCGTCCCAAGGTCAAACCGCGCACCAAGACTCCCATGTCTCCGCTCGCCAAACTGCTCCTTTTCATTGCGGGAGCTATTAGTGCTATGCCTCTGGCAGTGCTACTGTTTGTGATTGCGATGGTGTGCATCGTTCTCTTTGCCGTCGGGATGGCTTTTACTATGCCCGTTATCGGTATAATTTGTGCTCTGATGGTGATTATTATGCCTGTTTATATGATAATTCACACCATCGTTTGCCTTATTCGTGACAAAGCCATGCCAAAAGCTAAGTTTTGGATTATCACTCTTCTCTTGTGGATTGCGTCTATCATCGGAACGTGTATCATCGCTATCAAAGGAGATCTTAATTTCCAAGAAGCCCAAGATGCAATAGCGATGGCTCTTAATGACTACGAGAACACAGACGAAGGTTTCGCTTGTCCGTTAGTTATTGAGGACGCTTGGCACTCGGTTAAGGTCTCGGACGCTTGTGCGGTGGAGATACGGCAGGATAGTGTTTGTCGTTTTAAGACCGAACATCCGTTGGGAACGAAAGCATGGGTAGAGGATAGCGTGTTGTACATCACGGGCTTTAGCTATCACCGAAACGGTAAACCCCAAATCACGATGCCCGAACTGAGATCGCTGGTGGTGAAGGATGCTTCGAAAGCCGATGTTCGCGGCACGTTTGATGCTGTGAATATGCGTGTCAGCGATGCCAGTCAAGTGGAGGCAACGGAGAGCGAAATCAAGCACTTGACCCTTTGCTGCACAGACGCCAGCAGGGCACTCGTCCATGTGACGGGCACGCTGGACGCGCAAGCGAAAGATGCATCTCGTATTCGCTATAAAGGCAATCCGATTGTGTTAAAGCAAGACAAGCAGGATATGTCTTCTATCCGGAAAATAGAATAAATAGAGCGCGATTTTGCTAAATTAAGGTGCGATTTTAATAAAAGTCGCACTTTTTTTTGCATATATGCAAACTTTTTTGTACCTTTGCAGCCCAAAATAGATTTATATGATACTCGACAGATTAGACAATGCTTCGCGCTACTTCGGTGTAGTGCCCCGCTTTGAGAAAGTGATGGCGTGGTTAGCAGAAAACGATGCTCAAACCATTCCGGCACAAGTGATTAATGTAGAAGGTGATGACCTTATCATCAAAGTGATAGATATGACGGGCAAAGAGGAGAAGGATTGCCTTTTCGAGACCCACGACCAATATATTGATATCCAGATTCCGATTACGGGTGCAGAAAAAATGGGTTGGAAGAGTCGCCACGATTGTAAGAAGGTTCATAAACCCTATGATCCTGCCTTTGATATGGCCCTTTACGAGGAGCAAGCCACCACGATGTGTACCGTAATGCCGGGTGAGTTCACCGTTTTCTTCCCTGAAGACGGACACCAACCGGGAATCGCCCCGACTGATAGTCACTATCGTAAACTAATCGTTAAAACAAGGGTTTAACTGGTTTAACGGGTTTAACAAGTTTAGTAAATACAAGAGATATGAGTAGATTAAAATTAGTAACTTCGGACCCCTATTTGCATCCCTTTGAGTCGGCTGTTCAGGGGCGTTATGATTATGCTATCCGCAAGGAAAAAGAGATAACCAGCGGTACTCCGCTTAAGGACTGGGCCAATGGTTATATGTATTTCGGTCTGCATCGCACTCCCACCGGATGGGTGCTGCGCGAGTGGGCTCCCAATGCCACCGCCATCTATGTGAAGGGCGATATGAACGGCTGGAATAAAGATGAGTATTACCGTTTGCAACCGATAGGCAACGGCGTATGGGAAAAAGAGTGGCCGGCAGAAGCTCTTAAACACGAACAACTCTATAAACTGCTTGTGGAATGGCAAGGCGGTTGGGGCGAACGCATCCCGTCCTATGCTACCCGTGTGGTGCAAGATGAGAATACAAAAATCTTCTCGGCGCAAGTATGGTGTCCTGTGGACAGTGGAAAGTGGACAGTGGAAAGTGGAAAGAAGTCATTAAGTTCAAAAGTTAAAAGACCTGCTATTAAATGGCAGGCAGGGAAGGATAAACCGCTGTTCATTTACGAGTGCCATATCGGTATGTCGAGTGAGCAGGAGAAGGTGAACTCATACGATCAGTTCCGTCGGGAAGTGCTGCCCCGCGTGGAGAAGTTGGGCTACAACTGCATCCAAATCATGGCGGTACAGGAGCATCCGTATTACGGCAGTTTTGGTTACCACGTAAGTAATTTCTTTGCGGCCTCGTCGCGCTTCGGTACGCCCGAAGAGTTGAAGGATCTCATTGACGATGCGCACAGCCGTAATATTGCGGTCATTATGGATATCGTACACTCGCACGCCGTGAAGAATGAGTTGGAAGGCTTGGGTAATTTTGACGGTACGCCGTATCAATATTTCCATGCGGGTTGGCGTCGTGAGCACCCGGCTTGGGACAGTCTGTGCTTTGATTACGGGAAACCGGAGGTGATGCACTTCTTGCTTTCCAACTGTAAGTTCTGGATTGACGAATATGGGTTTGACGGTTTTCGCTTTGACGGTGTGACCTCGATGATGTACCTCAGTCATGGTTTGGGCGAGGACTTCAACGGATACGGTTCCTACTACACGCCTAATGCCGACGGCGATGCGATTTGCTACCTCACACTGGCCAATAAACTGATCCACGAGGTCAAGAAGAACGCCATCACCATTGCCGAGGATATGTCGGGTATGCCGGGTCTGGCTTGTCCGATAGCGGATGGTGGCATGGGATTCGATTACCGTTTGGCGATGGGTATTCCGGATTTCTGGATCAAGTATATCAAGGAGCAGAAGGACGAGGACTGGAAGGGTGGACATATCCTTTACGAGATGACCAATCGTCGTCAGGACGAGAAGACCATCTCTTATGCCGAGAGTCACGACCAAGCCTTGGTGGGCGACAAGACGATTATCTTCCGCCTCATTGATGCGGATATGTATTGGCACTTTGAGCACGGTCACTCAACCTACATGGTGGATCGCGGTATAGCACTGCATAAGATGATACGTCTTATCACGGCTTCGACCATTAACGGCGGTTACCTCAATTTCATGGGCAATGAGTTCGGTCACCCCGAATGGATTGACTTCCCGCGTCAAGGAAATGGTTGGAGTTATAAGTACGCCCGTCGCCAATGGAGTTTAGTGGATAACGAGAACTACTACTTCGCCGACCTGGACCGCTTTGATGCCCAAATGGTACACTTGCTGTCCGAGAAACTGCCTATTGTCAAGGACGAAAACGGACTGCACTTGCCGTGGGTATACAACGTGTGGGACAACGAGGGCGACCAAGTGGTGGCTTACCGTCGAGGGAACCTCTTCTTTGTGTTTAACTGGAACGGACAAAAGTCCTTCTCGGATTATGGTATGCTTGTGCCCGAAGGCAAATACAAGGTCATCCTCAACACGGATGCCAAGGAGTTTGCCGGCTTTGGTCTGAGCGACGACAGCATAGAGCATTTCACGCAACCCGATAACCTGTATAAGAAAGAGCATAAGGGCTGGCTCAAACTGTACTTGCCTGCCCGCTCCGCCGTTGTGCTAGAGTTACAGGAGGAAAAAGTCCTTCAGCGCAGCGGTCTTACAGCGAAGCGGTCTTGCAGTCCAAAGGACGGTCCTTCAGCGAAGCGGTCAACGAAAACAACTAAAAAATAAATACTATGCGAGTAATTATTGAATCCAATTATGATTTGATGTCCGAGTGGGCAGCGAATTATGTAGCTAAAAAAATCAATGAGTTTGGTCCCAAAGAGAGTCGTCCCTTTGTGTTAGGTTTGCCCACGGGCAGCAGTCCGTTAGGTATGTACAAACACCTCATTAAACTCAATCAAGAGGGAAAGGTTAGTTTCCGCAATGTGGTGACCTTTAATATGGACGAGTATGTCGGTATCCCCGAGGAGCACCCCGAGAGTTATCATAGTTTTATGTGGAATAACTTTTTCAGTCATATTGACATCCGTAAGGAGAATGTTAATATACTGAACGGCAACGCCGCTGACTTGGAAGCTGAGTGCGCTCGTTACGAAGCAAAGATTAAGCAGTTTGGTGGTATTAACCTCTTCTTGGGCGGCATCGGTCCCGACGGACATATTGCCTTCAACGAACCGGGGTCGTCGCTGACCTCGCGCACCCGCAAGAAGGAACTGACCACGGACACGATCATTGCCAACTCGCGTTTCTTTGACAATGACGTGAATAAAGTGCCCAAGACTGCCCTCACGGTGGGCGTAGGTACGGTAATGGATGCCCAAGAAGTACTCATTATGGTGAACGGTCATAACAAAGCCCGCGCCTTGCAGCACGCCATTGAGGAACCTATCTCACATATGTGGACTATCAGTGCGTTGCAGATGCACCAGCATGGTATCATCGTTTGCGACGAGGCTGCGTGCGACGAACTCAAAGTAGGCACCTATAAGTATTTCAAAGACATAGAGAAAAATAACCTTTTGTAATGTTACAGATTTATAATACGCTGACTCGGCAGAAGGAGTATTTCCGTCCCTTGCACGAAGGGCATGTCGGCATGTATGTCTGCGGTCCTACGGTGTACGGCGATGCCCATTTGGGTCATGCTCGTCCCGCCATCACGTTCGATGTACTCTACCGCTATCTCCAACAATTGGGGTATAAGGTGCGCTATGTGCGTAATATAACGGATGTGGGTCATTTGGAGCACGATGCGGATGAAGGCGAGGATAAGATTGCTAAGAAAGCGCGCTTGGAGCAACTCGAACCCATGGAGGTGGTGCAGTATTATACGAACCGTTACCATCGGGATATGGAGGCCCTCAATGTGCTTTCTCCCAGTATAGAACCGCACGCGAGCGGACATATAATAGAGCAGATTGCTTTTGTTCAAAAGATATTGGACAAGGGCTATGCTTATGTGGCGAACGGTAGTGTGTACATGGATGTGGAGAAGTATGCCAAGGATTATCCTTATGGTAAACTGAGTGGCCGTAACCTTGAACAGATCGTGACCGAGACGCGTGAGTTAGATGGTCAGGCGGAGAAAAAGCATAGTTATGACTTTGCTTTATGGAAAAAAGCTTCTCCCGAACACATCATGCATTGGCCCAGTCCGTGGTCGGAAGGTTTTCCGGGTTGGCACATGGAGTGCTCGACCATGGGCACCAAGTATTTAGGCGAACAGTTTGATATTCACGGCGGCGGCATGGACCTTATGTTCCCGCACCACGAGGCGGAGATTGCCCAATCGTGTGCGGCACTGGGTCATGACTCGGTGCATTACTGGATGCACAATAATATGATTACCATTGCCGGCAAGAAAATGGGTAAGAGTTACCATAACTTCATCACCTTGGAGCAGTTTTTCAAGGGGGAGCACGAACTGTTAACCAAGCCCTTCGGTCCGATGACCATTCGATTCTTTATTCTCATGGCTCATTACCGCTCCACGGTGGACTTCTCTTCGGCGGCATTAGAGGCTGCGGAGAAGGGTTTTGTTCGCATGCAAGAGACTTATGCTCGCTTACTCAAACTAACTCCCGCTGCGGCTACAACGGTGGATATTGCCGGACTTCGGGACCGCTGTACGGAAGCCATGGATGATGATCTCAATACTCCTATTGTATTGCAACACCTCTTTGACAGCGCGAAGGCCATCAACACGGTGGCGGATGGTAAAGGAACTATTAACGCCGCCGATTTAGACGAACTGAAGGCTGTTTGGAAGACGTTTGCGGTGGATGTGCTTGGATTAAGGCTGATAAGTGGAGAGGCGGATAGGCTGATGGGCAGAGAGGCAGAAGGGCAAGAGGCGTATAAGAAAGCGGTAGATTTATTGCTGCAACTGCGCTTAGAGGCGAAACAAAACAAAGACTGGGCTACGAGTGATAAGATTCGCAATGAATTGACGGCATTGGGATTTTCCATTAAGGACACCAAGGATGGCTTTGAATGGAGCCTATGATGGGCAGAGTGCTCAAATATTTTCTGTGTGGGTGGCTGTGCGGTGTAGCGATAATAGCGAGCGCACAGTCACCTAATTCGAAGGACGGCACTTCTTCCCGATATGTTCGAACAGCGGACGGAAACATAGAGTTAACGGTCGGTTTGGCGGAGGTGACGGTCGATGCCCAAACTAGGCGCAAGTATCAGCGTAAGCATAATCCGGCGGTGGAACTACTCCAAAAAGTGATTCGTTACAAGGACTCGAGTTCCGTCTATTCGTGCCCCACGTTCACCTGTGATGAGTACGCTCGCACCTCGTTTGCCCTCACGCATTTTCAACCTAATTTTGACAAGGGTCTCTGGTCCTCGGTGCAATTATTGGATAAATACATCGATCGAAGTGACACGGCATGTCCTTCCATCACCCTCTCCACGCGGGAGCGTGTAGCCAAGCAAGTGTACCGACGTGACCCACGCAAGGAGGTGGTACTGGTGCAAAAGGAACGCGCCTTTGGTTTAGAGGATGTCTTCACCACGTCGGTTCTCAAGAATAACATGGACGCTTTGTTTGAGGACCATATCAATATCTTCAATCCCAATATTGTCATTCTGTGTCAATCCTTTGTGTCCCCTCTCTCGCCTTCGCTGGCTCAGACGTACTATCAATATTACATCATGGATACGGTGACGGTGGATGGGGAAGAGTGTATTGATTTGGCTTTTGTACCGGTTAATTCGGAGAGTTATTCGTTTACGGGTCACCTTTTTATTGTCAATGACTCCACTTATTCTTTGAAGCGTTTTATTATTCGAACGCCCCGGAAGATCAATCTTAATTTTGTTCGTGATATAGAGATCGATCAGACCTTTGAACGATTAGATAATGGTCTATGGGCTCCCTCGCGTACTGTTTCGTCGGCCTTGTTTGAGGTGCTCCATCATCGGCATGAGGTGTTGGCCCGCCAAACTAAAATCAGTCAACTATATGACCTTTCGGACTCGATTAATCCCTTGTGGTTGCGTCAGCCGAAGGGCTCCACGTTGTTACTCAAGAAGGATACTCTGACTTATCGCCAGACCTTGGCTTTATGGGATACCCTTCGCCCCGAACCGCTCTCTTTCTACGAGTCCTCCGTGATGGAACTGATTGACGAGATGAAGCATTCGCCTAAGTTCAATTCGCTGATTATGCTCCTCGATGCCGCCACGAGCGATTATGTGGCTACGGTTCCTTCCAGCCGGTGGGGAGAGTCGAAGTGGGATTTCGGTCCTGTTTTGGATATGGTGTCCTGGAATATATTGGAAGGGGTGCGTTTACGATTGGGCGGTATGACCACGGCGCAAGTCAATCCACACCATTTCTTCCAAGGCTATGTGGCCTTTGGAACGAAGGACTTGAAACCGAAATACAATCTGACCTATGTCTATTCGGTGGACAAGAAAAAGGTACACCCCTACGAACCGCTGCGGCATTACCTCTCGCTTTCGGCGCAGTACGATGTGGAGGAACCCTTTCGGGCTATAGGGTTCTTGGATAGGGATAATATCATACATAGTATCCCTTTCTCCAAACCGATGATGAAGAACTACCAATATGTCTTCCGCGTCAAGGCGGCGTATGTGAAGGAGTGGCAGAATAACCTATCGGTTCATGCTGGTTTTGATTTCACGCATAATACGGCGGCGGACTCCAGTAACTATTTCCAGCGCGTGGTGGAATATGAGAACGGGGCGATTGGTCAAACGCAGTGTTTTACACAATATAATTGTTACGAGGGACATGTGGAGTTGCATTACGCCCCGAGTAAACAGGTGGTTGTTAATCGAGCAGGCCGTGAGACTTCGTTCAGTTTGGATAAGACGGCTCCGATTTTCTCCCTTCGGCATCAAATAGGTTATTTGGATGACCGCAAGACCGGAGGAAAAGGGTTTGTTTATAATCACACCTCGGCCAGTGTGAGCAAGCGTTTCCGCTTCTCCTCCTTTGGTCATTTAGATGCCACGGTACAAGCGGGATATATATGGAATCAAGTTCCTTACACCAAACTCTATAGCCCCGCTGCCTCAACGGGAGTATTCTTAACGCGTAATGGCATGAACCTCATGCAACCGGGGGAGTTCTTGATGGATCAATACGTGGAGTGGTATATGACCTATAATTTTATGGGGTGGATTATCAACCGCATTCCGTATCTAAATCGGTCGCAACTGAGGGGCGTTGTTTCGTTCTCGGGGGTATGCGGTCACTTATCGAATAAGAATAACCCTTACGTGGAGGGGAACGAAGGGTTATATGAGTTCTTGAATGCGGCGCAGTTTGATGATAGTGGTCAGTATCAAGGAGGATATACGGGTACCCCGATGGGGCGTATGCCTTATATGGAACTTACGGCCGGGTTTGAAAATATCTTCCATTTCCTCCGCATAGATTATGTGCGTCGGTTGACCTATAACGACTACGCACTACCCGATGGCGTACATCATCGGGCCGCGAAAGGGTGGGGACGCAATGGTGTCAAAGTGTCCCTTCGTTTTGAGTTCTAAGTAGGGATTGTAGTTTCTCGTACACCCGATGGATGGGGAATCCCATAACGTTAAAATAGGACCCTTCCATGTGACTCACTCCAATATAACCGATATATTCCTGAACTCCATACGCTCCGGCTTTATCGAAGGGTTGATAGGTACGGACATAGTAGTCTATCTCTTCCTCACAGAGGTTTTTGAAGGTCACTTTTGTTTCGTCCATAAAAGTGTCATATTGTCCCTTATACAGGAAAGTGACTCCGGTAAAAACTTGATGGGTTCGGTTGCTCAGAAGGCGCAGCATCGCTTTGGCCTCGTCCGCGTTGTGAGGTTTGCCTAACATCTGTCCCTCGACCCATACGATGGTGTCCGCGGTGATAAGTAGATCGTTAGGTTGCATGCTCTTCGCGTAGGCGCGCGCTTTGGCGCGCGATATATACATAGGTATATCTCCACCTTGAAGAGAATCGGGGAAGGTTTCGTCGGCATCAACATTGATGGCCGTAAAGGGAATATCTATTCCCTTCATCAGCTCCCGCCGACGCGGTGATTGAGATCCTAAAATAATATGTATACTTTCACTTTCCACTCTCACTAGAGGAGTTTGAAGATGACGAAACTGAACATCGTTCCAAGGAACATAACCAGTTTCATCGTTTGTTGCACGGCCTTAAAATCGGACGGAATCTTGGCATTCCACAGCAACACGAGCATACAAACGATGGGTGTAATCAGTCCAAAATAAAGGAACCGCGTGGAAGGACTGCGGAAAGCGGTACTGAAGGGTAGGAGGTAATACTGGCAATAAAACAACAGCACCATCAGCAGAACGGTAAGACCGCTGACGATGATCTTGGATCCTTTTTCTCCAACAACTACGGGAATCGTATGACACTCCATCTCGGCATCGCCCTCTACGTCCTGCATGTCCTTGATAATCTCGCGAATCCATGTGGTTAAAAAGGCAAAGAGAGCAAAACCTCCAAGCCAAAGATAAAGGGTGCGTGCCAAGGGCGTTTGACTGACGATATCCCCCCAGCGGTCGTAGAGTACATGGGCGTAGCCAATATTAGCAAGGGCAATGAGCAAGGGAGTAAGACCCGAAAGCAAGGATACAATGAGGTTGCCTATAATCAATTGACGCTTATACCCCGAGGAATAGAACCATAGCATGCCCGGGGTCATGACGTAGATGATACCTAACGTCCAACTGCGACAGATAACCGCTACGGCAATACCTAACAGCAAACCTAACCCACTGAGGATAAGACTGAAACGAAAGGCCTTCTGTTTTTCCCAAGTGCGGGTGATAATCAGTTCGTCGGGACGGTTGATGCGATCAATCTTAACATCGAAATAATCGTTAATCACATACCCTCCGGCGGCGATAAGAACGGTGGCTATTATGATAAGGGCAAGCAACCACCCGGGCAGAATCTGTTCAAAGCGGATACTCTCCAATGCCGGAACGGCTACCCAACGATCCATCACCCAAAGAAGGATGGCAATAAAAATAAGGTTGGGCCAGCGAATAAGTTTGAGTGCGTCGCGCATTATTTCGATTTGGTGATTTTGAGAATCACTCCTTTCCACGCCGGAAGGGTCAAGGAGATTGGTTCGCCGGAATTAAAACTCAGTTTCTTATATTTCTTACCGGTAAGCAAATCCTCGGCGGAGGCTTTCTTCCATTCCACTTGTTTGAGGTACTCAAAAGCCTCCTTCGGAATACGAACGTCGATGTCCACCTGTTTGTCGTCAAAGTTGACCACAATCAGCAGCACGTTCTCATCCTTCTTGCGCAGGAAAGCGAACTGCTCGTGCTTATTGAAATTATCGGTTTGGGCATATTCCAAGTCGTACATCCAACCCTCTGTGATAGCTTCTTCGTTGCGTGCGGTGGTGAGTAACTTTTGATAGAAAGTGCGCAGTTCTTTTTGTTCCTTATCCAGATTTTTCCCATCGAACTTACCTTTGTTAGCCCATGCTTGTATGCTCTTTACCCCCCAATAGTCGAAAATGGTGGTGCGTCCGTCGATGCCGGAGAATCCCTCATAGTCCATTCCTTTTTCGCCTAACTCCTGTCCGGAATAGATGAGCAACGGGTTTTTGCCTAATGTAGTTGCCACAATCATTGCCGGTTCGGCGCACATACCGCGTCCGCAGAAAAATCCGCTGGCGATACGTTGTTCGTCGTGGTTCTCCAAGAAATAGAGCATATGGTCCTTAATATCGGCTACCGATTGCCAATGTTGCGTGATACCCTCTACCGCCCAGTTCTTACTCGTTACGCCGCGCAGGTATTCGTACATCCCCACTTTATCGTAGAGGTATTCGAAGCCGGCATTGAGGTAATCGTGATAGAGGTGCGGATTATAACATTCGGCTATAAATTGTACGTCCGGGTAGTAAGTGTGTACTTGTTCAATAACCCAACGCCAGAACTCCACGGGCACCATCTCGGCCATGTCAACGCGGAAGGCATCAATGCCCTTGCGGGACCAAAAGCGCAATATGTCCAGCATCTTTTTCCATGTGTCGGGAATAGGATGGAACTGCTTCTCTCCGCCGCCTTGATAATAGACACCGTAGTTCAGTTTAACGGTCTCGTACCAATCGTTCTTTCCGGGATTAGGGGAGAAACAGTCATTACCTGTCACTTTAGCAGGGTACTCTTCGTAACCGGCAACATCAAAACTCGGGGCAAAACGTTGGCCGGGGAGGTAGTAGAAGTTGTTGAGGGGCGAGAAGGCCCATTCAGGATGGTCGTTTTGACCTAAATCCTTCACTCCTTTGGGTTTGCACACGGACTTATATTCACGGGCTACATGGTTGGGAACAAAATCAATCACTACCTTTAGTCCGGCTTTATGGGTACGGCGCACGAGGGCTTCAAACTCCGCCATGCGTTTGGTGGGGTCCACACTCAAGTCCGGATCCACATCATAGTAATCGGTGATTGCATACGGACTGCCGGCCTTACCCTTCACAATAGAGGGGGTGTTAAACTCAGCCGTAGCATGCCGAATGACTCCGGTGTACCATACATGAGTGGCTCCCAACTCAACGATAGCCTTGAGTGCTTTGGGAGTAATACCGGCAAAGGTACCACACCCGTTTTGTTCCTTCGTTCCGTTGGGGATTCGAGCCTCGTTATAGTTACTAAATGTACGAGGTAATAATTGATAAATGATAGGTTTCATATCCTGTATCCTGTTGCCTGTATCCTGTTGCCTGTTACCTGTTACCTGTTACCTAAATAAGTGCCAGTGTGTCACTTGCAATCATAAGCTCCTCGTCCGTAGGAATAACCACGACTGTTACTTTACTATCGGGCGTGGAAATAACCTTCTCTTCACCGCGTAGCGTGGCATTGATTTTCTCGTCTATCTTAACGCCTAAAAAATCGAGTCCTTCCATCACTCCGGCACGCATGCTCGGTTGGTTCTCGCCCACACCGGCGGTAAATACGATAATATCCACTCCGCCCATAGCAGCCGCGAAAGCACCGATGTACTTCTTAATCTTGTAGTTGTACATGTTTTGGGCAAGAATAGCCCGTTTTTCTCCGGCAGCGCAAGCGGCTTCCAGGTCGCGCATATCCGAGCTCACACCAAAGACGCCTTGTACACCACTCTTCTTATTGAGGTAATTGGACATCTCGTCCGGCGAGAGGTTCAGTTTTTTCTCGAGATAGGTGATGGCACCTCCGTCCACATCTCCGCTGCGGGTACCCATCATGATACCTTCGAGCGGGGTCAGACCCATGGTGGTGTCAATGCATTGACCGTATTTGACAGCGGCCAGCGAACCTCCGTTACCAATATGGCAGGTGATGATACGTTGCTTTTTCATATCCACGCCCAAGAAATCGCAAACGCGTTGGGATACATAGCGATGGGATGTCCCGTGGAAACCGTAACGACGAACGCCGAATTGCTCATATACCTCATAAGGAAGAGCATAGAGATAGGCATAATCGGGCATGGTTTGGTGGAAAGCGGTGTCAAAAACACCGACCTGCGGCAGACCGGGCATGAGTTCGCTCACAGCGCGGATACCTTTTAGGTTTGCAGGGTTATGCAGCGGGGCCAAATCCGAGCAAGCCTCAAAAGACTCAATTACCTCAGGGGTAATGAGTACGGATTGTTTAAATTTCTCGCCTCCATGTACCATACGATGACCTACGGCATCAATCTCTTTGAGCGATTGGATGGCTCCTATCTCGGGATCGATCAGTAGACTAAGAATAAACTTAACACCTTCCGTATGTTCGGGGATGTCGTGCATGATCTTGCGCTTCTCACCATTGGGAAGCTTAACCTTCACAAAAGCCTCGGCCATTCCTACTCGCTCGGCTCCACCCGAAGCAATCATTTCTTTACGGTCCATGTTGTACAACGCGTACTTAATGGACGAACTACCACAGTTTAATACTAATATCTTCATTTTATAGCTTGATTAGCGGTGATAATCACCATTTGAACAATATCTTGTACTTTGCATCCTCGACTGAGGTCATTGACCGGTGCTGCAATGCCTTGCAGAATGGGACCAACAGCATCCGCGCCACTGAAGCGCTCCACCAGTTTATAACCAATATTGCCCGCTTGTAAGTCGGGGAAAACGAGCACATTGGCTTTGCCGGCAACCGGGCTGCCGGGTGCTTTGGTGGCGGCTACTCTGTCAATCAAGGCGGCATCGGCTTGCAGTTCGCCGTCCAACAGTAAATCGGGAGCCAGTTCTTTGGCTATCTTCGTGGCTTCGGTTACCTTATCAATCAGTTCGTGTTTAGCACTACCCTTGGTAGAGAAACTAAGCATCGCTACTCGGGGTTCAATACCGGCTAAGGCGCGAGCTGTTTCGGCAGTGGAAATAGCAATCTGGGCAAGTTCTTGCGCATTCGGACACGGATTAACCGCACAATCGGCAAAGACTAAGAAACCCTCTTGACCTAAGTCTTTCGCCGGAGTAAACATAAGGAACGCACCGCTTACCACGCTCACACCGGGTTTGGTTTTGAGAATCTGGAAGGCGGGACGAATAGTGTCCGCCGTAGTGCCGCGGGCACCCGCCAGTTCGCCGTCGGCATCTCCGTTCTTAATCATAAGGCAACCCAAATACAAGGGGTCTTTTACTTTAGTGGCAGCCTCCTCCTCTGTCATGCCTTTGGCTTTACGCAATTCAAATAATAATTTTGCGTATATAGGCATGCGGGGATCTGTCTGAGGGTCTACGATTTGGGCTTTGTCAATATAAGCATAGCCCTTTTCGGCCGCCTTCTTGCGGATGGTGTCGGGGTTACCGATAAGAATAAGTTTAGCAATTTTGTCCTTTAGAATTAAGTTTGCTGCTTCCAAGGTGCGGGGCTCATCTCCTTCTGGAAGAACAATGCGTTGCGGATTGGCTTGCGCCCGACGCAACATTTGATTTAATATATCCATGATTTTGAAATTAAATTGCGTTGCAAAGATACAAAAAAAAGAGCATATATGCAAATTTTCCCATAAGATTTTAAAAAAAAATGCTTTTTTTTGAAAAAAAGTTGCATATATCAAAAAAAAGTTGTACCTTTGCGCGTTGATTTTGAATTATTCCCTTTTTGGGTAAAAAAAGGATAACTTTAACTACAATTTATTTTATGAAAAGACGTGTAAGTTTACTCACTCTCTTGCTTTTATGCACAGCTTCGTTCGTAATGGTTTCTGCACAATCGGAAGTTGCTTCGACTAAAAATGATTCGGCTCAGGTAAAAGGTATCCACCCTTATAACGTGTTGGAGAATGAGCATAACGTAGTTTCTCAGGAAGATGCGAACTGGTCGCTGTTCTTGCATGGCGGTTTAAATGTTTTTGATGGTGACTTTGCTTCGGAAAAAAAGCATGGTGTTATGGCTCCTTCCGTTGGTTTGGGTGTGGATTATAAGTTTAATAACACTTGGGGAATTGGTTTGGACTATACGTTCCGTCATGTGGGCGTAACAGGTGATACGAAAGCCGCAGATAATGCGAAGAAGTTGATGCGTGGTTATCAGCACCAAGCTATGGCGTATCTGAATTTTGATATTTATAACATCTTCTTCCCGAAGAACTCTACGAAGCTTTTCGCCCTTAATGTTTTCGGTGGCGGTGGTGCTATGTTTTGGCGTAATACCATTCAATATCCTACCGGACAGTGGACTAAATTATATGATGTTCAGGGGCAGCCTATTCTAAATTCAGAAGGTGAGCAAGTTAAAGTTTGGGAGGCGGAATACAACAAGTATCATACGGCTAATCGTGATCCCGAGAAGATGGATAAATACAAAGCAGTAGGTGCTTTAGCAGCAGGCTTGTCCTTTGATTTTAATGTTTCTCGTGATATTGCTCTCGGCTTGCGTGCTATGTACACTTACTTTGTTTCGGATGCCGTTGATGGTCGCTTGCTGAGTAACAATAATGACGGAGTGTTTGACACAGAGTTGCTTCTTCGTTGGAAAATCCAAGCTCAGAAGAAGTCGCACGTGAGCAATTATGTGAATAAGGATATGCTGGCTAAGTTTGCGCCGGAAGCCGGTCAAATGAAGAAAGATACAATGGTTGTTTACCATCGTGATACGGTAACGATTTATAGTGCTCCTTCTTCCCCGTCTGTGGTTGCGAAGGGGGATACCACTATGAATATTTACAATACGACCATTATCTCCAATCCTGAGTCGGAGAATGCGAACTACTATTACGTATATTTCGATATGGATCGTTACAACTTATCGGATAATGCGTTGGTGGTTATTCAACAAGTGGCGGATCGGATGAATGAGGATCCTAACTTACACGCTGTTATCATCGGTTATTGCGATAACGTAGGTAGTGTGGCTTATAACAAACGTTTGGGTCAAAACCGTTCGCAGAATGTGTTAGAGGAGTTGCTCTATGAGCATAGTGTTGATAAAGATCGTATGTTCGCTATCGGTAGGGGTATTATTGTAGGTAAGCGTAGCAGTTCGCAATATGCGCCGAATCGTCGTGTGGAGATTCGCTTAGTTAATGAAACCTTCTATGAGAACCTCCGTACGCAATATCGTGAGGATATAGAAGCTCAAAAAGCGTTCCTTAAAACGCGTGATGCCGATAAGAAATAAGTAAGTCGTCCTTTGTGGACGCTGGTCTCTTAGCTCAGTTGGTTAGTAGCACCTGACTCATAATCAGGGGGTCCAAGGTTCAAGCCCTTGAGGGACCACAACTGTAAACGAATTGCACTTCCAACCAGGAGGTGCAATTTTTGTAGAATGGTAGTAGTTGATAAATATATTCCATGTTTGGCAGAGGTGTTAACTTCTGTCGGTGAAACGGTGGTGGCTTTAGAACCGGAAGCTATTACCCCTCAAGCGGTGCGCGAAGCCACTGCGCTCTTCGTGCGCACGCGTACGCGTATTAATAAGGAATTATTAGAGAGAAGTAAGGTGAGGTTTGTGGCAACGGCTACCATCGGAACCGATCATATTGATTTTGACTACTGCCGTGAGAATGGTGTACAGGTTGTTTCGGCTCCGGGGTGTAACGCACAGGCGGTCTGCGACTATATTGCCGAAGTGCTCAATGAGATAGGTGGGCAATCAATTGGCATTGTGGGGTATGGTCATGTGGGTAAGAAAGTGGCTCAGATGGCGAGGGCGCGGGGAATGAAGGTGGTAATCAATGACCCACCGTTAGGAAGGATGGATGATGTCACAAAATGTGATGTGATTACGTTTCATACACCCTTGACCCAAGAGGGCGATTATCCTACTTTTCATCTTTGTGATGCTGCTTTCTTGCGCCAATGTAAAGCGGATGCGGTGATCATCAACGCTGCTCGCGGTGGGGTAGTGGACGAAGAGGCGTTGCTCCAAAGCGGACATCCGTTCGTAATCGATTGTTGGGAAGGCGAACCGAAGATTGATCCTAAGGTGGCACAAAGTGAAAGGGCTCTTTTGGTATCGATGCACATCGCGGGATACTCGTTAGAGGGTAAAATCAATGCTTCGCAGCAATGTTTAGACGCTTTTTGTCAATATTTTTCACTTCCCGCTTTGATAATTGATAAAAAAGTTGTATCTTTGCAGTCCGAATTGGGAGATAGTTCCCGAGGATGGCTCCGAAGGGTGAGTGAAAAACTCAAAGTACAACCCCAATCCTTCGAAGAATTGAGAAAAAATTACGTACTACGTTAAATCACCAATCACCAATCACCAATCACAAATCACCAATAAGCAATAAATCAATGGCAAGTTTTCAAAAATTGACTCCTCGTAGTGAGGATTATTCTAAGTGGTACAACGAACTCGTTGTCAAGGCGGACTTAGCAGAGCAATCGGCCGTCCGCGGTTGTATGGTTATCAAACCCTATGGTTATGCCATCTGGGAGACGATTCAGCAGGAACTCGATCGTCGTTTTAAGCAGCAAGGTGTCAAGAACGCCTATTTCCCGCTGCTTATCCCTAAGTCTTTCCTCAGCCGTGAGGCGGAACATGTAGAGGGATTTGCTAAGGAGTGCGCCGTGGTAACGCACCACCGTCTCATGAACGACCCCAATGGTAAAGGAGTGGTTGTAGATCCCAATGCGCGTTTAGAGGAGGAACTCATTATCCGTCCTACCTCGGAGACGATTATTTGGTCTACCTATAAGAACTGGATCTCGTCCTATCGCGACCTGCCGATCCTCTGCAACCAATGGTGCAACGTCATGCGTTGGGAGATGCGTACGCGTCTGTTCCTGCGTACGGCCGAGTTCTTGTGGCAGGAAGGACATACCGCTCACGCCACCAAAGAGGAAGCCGAAGACTATGCTCGCACCATGCTGGACGTATACGCTGACTTTGCGGAGAGCGTAATGGCTATTCCGGTTATCAAGGGCGTTAAGTCGCCCAACGAACGTTTTGCCGGTGCCCTCAATACGTACTGCATTGAAGCGATGATGCAAGATGGTAAGGCACTGCAAGCCGGCACGTCCCACTTCTTGGGTCAGAATTTCGCCAAGAGTTTTGATGTTCAGTTCCTCAGTAAAGAGAATAAATATGAATATGTCTGGGCTACGTCATGGGGCGTTTCCACACGCCTAATGGGTGCTCTCATTATGACCCACTCGGATGATAACGGACTTGTTCTGCCACCGCATTTGGCACCTATCCAAGTGGTGTTCGTGCCTATCTTTAAAGAGCAAAGTCAATTGGACGCAATCCTTGCCAAGATACAACCTATTGTAGACGAGTTGCAGACTAAAGGTGTGCGCGTTAAGGTCGATACGTCCGACAAATCGACGCCCGGCTTTAAGTTCGCCGACTATGAGTTAAAGGGTGTGCCCGTTCGCTTGGCGATGGGAGGTCGTGACTTGGAGAATGGAACGATAGAGGTGGCTCGTCGGGATACGATGACCAAAGAAACGGTCAGTCTGGAAGGAATCGTGGACCGCATCTCTAAACTATTAGAGGATATTCAGGCGAATGTCTATAAGAAAGCCCTCGATTATCGCATTGCTAACACGCGTGAGGTAAACTCGTACGAAGAGTTTAAACAGGAGATTCAAAAGGGTGGGTTCTTGCTCTGCCATTGGGACGGCACGCCCGAGACCGAGGAGAAAATTAAGGAGGAAACCAAAGCCACGATTCGTTGTATTCCGTTGGCAGACCTGCCGGGTCACAAGAACGAACCGGGCAAGTGCATGGTAACGGGTAAACCGTCTGCTGGTCGCGTAGTCTTCGCTATCGCCTACTAATCAAATAACGTGGGATTATCCTGATCAAAACGCTTGAGGATGTTCTGCATGAGCGTTTGACGAATGAGTTTGCTGCGGTTCGTTACCGTATACCGCTCGCAATACCTTTCCAGTGCACGCATTTCACTATCGTTGAGCATAATACTCACTCGGTGATTGCGTGCCTGCTTTTTACTATGTGCTATTTTCTTCATATATCTTACAGCGATAGCGGTCTAAAATACTATCCCCACTTTCGCTCCCAAACCGATAAACCCTCTGCCCGAGAGGTCGGAGGAGGTGTAGGTATATCCGCCTATTGTTTCGCTGGTAGCAATGCTCGCCTGTTGGAAGAGTACATTCACGCCCAGTATCACCGCTGACTTCTCATTCATTTGGTAGCGGTAGCATAGGTCGATGGCGGCATGCAATCCGCCCTTGTAGTTCTGGCTTGTGGCAATACCATAACCGAGCGAGAAATTGACTTGCGGAGCATGCGTGGCATCCATCATCGGAATGCGTGCCACGAACTGAATGGGGATAAACGAATAGGTCTTGTCGGCAAAGAATAAGCCCTCATACCCCACGGCACCGCCGAGTAATATGTTTCGTCCCATTACCCTTCGCGAACCAATCATAAAATTCGCATCCACATATCCTCCCCACTGTTCTTTGGGGATGGTTACGGCACCGCCTGCTGCCTCAATTGAAAGACAAACGCGCTTGGTGGGCACCTGAATGTCACTATTGGCAATCTGGGTAATCATTTCTGTTTGTTCCATTTCTTGCGCTCCGATGGAGCGAACCTCCTTCATGGGACATTGGAAGCGAGTGCCGGTGGCGTCCTTGATAATGACTACCTCCTCGTTTTGGAACACAATCTCACCCGAGTAACGCTTACCCGATTTCATTACAATGACCTCAGCAGACAACCATTGCCAAGTTAACAATCCGATTAATATAAATAGTACTTTTTTCATCTTACCGGTAAAAAATCAATTTGTGCTCTTTCCACATCCACCCGAACGACTTGCACTCGCATCGGGTCACCAATGGTGAACGTGCACCCACTATCTTGGGAAATGAGGCGGTAGTTCTTTTCGTCAAACTCCATATACTCGCCGGGGATGACCTCGTGGATATGAATCAACCCTTCGCAGTGCGACTCGTTCAACTCTACGAACAAACCAAACTCCGTCACGCCCGAGATGGTACCGTCAAATACCTCGCCTTGGTGGTCGCTCATCCATAGCGTTTGGTATAACTTAACCGAATCGCGCTCCGCTTCTTGTGCCACCAGTTCCATCTCCGAGCAGTGCTTGCACGCTTGCTCCAGAGCTTCCGTTTCGGCTTTGGGATTCTGCGATTTCTTACCCCGAAGGATGTAATAATCCACAAGCCGATGAACCATCAGGTCGGGGTAGCGGCGAATGGGGGAGGTGAAGTGGGTGTAATGCGTAAAGCGTAACCCGTAGTGACCGATATTATGGGTCGAATACTCGGCTTTAGCTTGAGCGCGAATGGTGAGCATATCAATCACTTCCTGCCTTACGCGGTCGCCCATCTTCTTTTGGAAGAGTCCTACCTTGCGCAGTTTCTCTTTGTCGGGCAAGTCGTGTACGCGGTAAACAAAGGGGACGGCTCCCACGGCGGTAGCCACGGTTTTATTGGCCAGCAGCATGAACTCCTCAATGAGGTGGTGCGCCGGTGTGGGATGCTCAAAGTATATGTCGGTGGGATGACCGCTTTTATCTAAACGAAAGTGCATCTCATCCTTCTCAATGGCCAGTGCCCCTGCCGCCAATCGGCGTTGCCGCAAGGCAAGAGCCATCATATTCAACTCTTTGAGTGCCTCAACAAGCCTTTCTGCCTCTCCGCCTTTCAGCCTTTCTGCCTTACCCTCTAAGACGTCTTGCGCCTCGTCGTAATTGAGGCGCACATCCGAGCGGATGACGGTGCGGCATATCTTATATTTAACCACCTTGGCATCCGCCGTGAGGGTAAAGATGATGGACATCGTCAGTTTATCCTCGTTGGGTCGGAGAGAACATAGGTCGTTGCACAGTTCCTCGGGCAACATAGGGGTTACGCGATTTACTTCATAGATGGTGCAACCGCGCCGATAGGCTTCTTGGTCAATGGCTGATTCGCCTTCCACAAAGAAAGACACATCGGCGATATGGACGCCCACTTGGTAGAGTCCATCCTCCAAGGGGGTAAACGAAAGGGCATCGTCAAAGTCCTTAGCGTCCGCCGGGTCGATGGTGAAAGTGAACGCCTCACGCATGTCGCGACGACGAAGGATTTCCGAGGATATGTCTACTTTTTTTGTGTGCATAGTGCCTAAAGACGCAAAATCGGGTACAAAATTACGAAAACTTTTGCATATATGCAAAATTTTAATTACTTTTGCAGCGTAATTACGGTAAAATACCCATATGCGAGCAAAAAGTGATGTACATATTAAGAATCGTAGGGCCTATTTTGACTATTTGGTTCTGGACAAGTATATAGCCGGTATCCAACTCTTCGGAACCGAGATTAAGTCCATTCGCGATTCCAAAGCCTCCCTGGCGGATACCTATTGTATCTTTCAAGGTGGCGAGTTATGGGTTAAGCAGATGAACATTGCCGAATATGCTTTTGGGTCGTACGCCAACCACGAGGTAAGGCGGGATCGCAAACTGTTGCTCACCCGTAAGGAACTCAATAAACTCGAGCGTCAAACCAAAGAAAGCGGGAAGACGATAATTCCTCTCGCTTTGTTTATCAATGATAAGGGGTTCGCTAAAATGGAGATTGGTTTGTGTCAAGGAAAGCATGAGTACGATAAGCGTCAAACTATCAAGCAGCGCGATGCCGATCGCGAACTCGTCGCTTTAAAGCGCCACTAACCCTACTCCTCTACTCCTCTACTCCCCTACTCTTAATACCGTATATTATCAATCAGCCTTACCGGACCGCAGTACACCGTCACGCACCCTACGGCGTTCTCGAACGTGTCGGTCTCTTGCAGCGTGGTTCCGTCCACAATCGAGTAGTATTCCACTTCCAGTCCGGGCACCTTGTTGATCTCGTCCACTACGCGTTGTTCCACCTCTTTGACGCTGTTTCGAGGCCAAGTCAAACTCGCCGTCAAAATACGCGAGATATTGACGGCCGTTTTCTTCTCCTCTTCGTTCATTCGTTCGTTGCGGCTGGACAGGGCCAGTCCGGAGGCTTCGCGTACGATGGGGCAACCGATGATTTTTAGGTCACCGAACGTGTCCTTGAGAGCCGACCGCTCCACCATGTAGTGAATGATAGCCAATTGTTGGAAGTCCTTCTCTCCAAAGTAAGCGCGGTCAGGTTGAACGAGGTAGAAGAGGCGCGAAACAACCTGTACTACTCCGTTGAAATGACCCGGACGCATCTTACCCTCCATGACCTTGTCTAACCCCGCAAAGTCGAAGGCAAAAGTCGTGTTCATCTCTTCTTTTGAATACATCTCCTCGGGGGTGGGGGCAAAGACGAACGCGGCACCGAGGGTGCTCAGAAACTCTGCATCTTTGTTTAGGTTGCGAGGGTACTTCTCCAGGTCCTCCTTATTGTTAAACTGGGTGGGGTTCACAAATACGCTCACAAAGCAGACGTCGTTTTCTTCAACGCAGAGCTTAACGAGGGAGGCGTGTCCGTTATGTAGGGCACCCATCGTGGGAACAAGACCGATGGTCTTATGTTCAAAACGGCAAGTTTCCACGATCGCTTGCAGTTCTTTTTTTGTGGTGATAATTTGCATAGCAAAAAGGTATATTGAGTCGTTATTTTTCAAAAAAACGTGCAAAGATAGTGCTTTTTTGTGAAAAAAACAAAAAAAATCAAAAAAAATAATGGAAATATCAAATATTTTTTGTATCTTTGCACTGCGATTTTATATACTAATGCTAAAACTTGTAATTATGACTGATTCTCATCGTATTCTCTTTATCTCCCAGGAGATCTATCCTTACTTGGAAGACGTAACGCCAATACGTGTTCTCAATCAGCAATTACCCAGCTGGTGTCAGGAGGCAGGTTTTGAAACTCGCACCTTTATGCCTAAGTTCGGAGAGGTGAATGAACGTCGCTCTCAATTGCACGATGTGATTCGCTTATCGGGTGCTAATTTGATTGTTGATGATGCGGATCATCCGCTGCTCATTAAGGTGGCCTCTATGCCAGGGTCGCGCGTACAAGTGTACTTTATTGATAATGATGACTATTTCCATCGTCGTAAGGGAATAGCCGGGGATGAAAACGGAGACTTTAAGGATAACGACGAGCGTTGTATCTTTTTTGCTCGTGGTGTGCTGGAGACGGTGAAGAAGTTGCGTTGGACGCCGAGTATTGTCCATTGTTCAGGGTGGATGGCAGCCTTAGCACCGTTGTATTTAAAGCATGTTTATGCGGACACGCCTTTCTTTGCCAATGCCAAAGTGGTGATAGCGATAGATGATAATGTTTATACGGATCCGTTCAGTACCCATTTTGCCGATAAGGTGCAGATTGAGGGTATTCAGTCTTCCCATTTGCGTAGTATAGCGGGTTTCCCCGTTGGGCACGAAGAACTCATGCGCTTGGCGATTGATAATGCGGACGCTATCATCTGTTCCGGAAAGGAAATCAACCAGCGTATCCTCAATTACGCCGAAACGAGCGGCAAACCGATGCTGCCGTATAGCGAGCAAAAGGAGGATTTTGTGGCGTTCTATAAGCAGTTGTTAGTGGAAAGTGAAAGTGGGAAGTGAGAGTATAAATGAAAGTGAGAGTAATCATAGTATTAGGACTGGTGAGCTTGCTGCTGGCAGGCTGTAAGGGGGACTCGTCCATGGCGGGTACTGCCGTGTTGGAGCCTACGGATGAGATTACCCTTCGGGAGGACACATTCCCTCTGCATACGATGATTGATACCTGTGATTATATCATCTCGGCTCCGGACTCTTTCCTCTTGGGCGAACGTCAAACGATGTACGGCAACATAAAGACGGATATCCTCACGCAGTTGGCTTGTCCGGAAGGCTATTCGTATCCCGAAGGGGTGGTGTTTGATTCCATTCGTATTCTGCTCTACTATAATTCGTGGACGGGAGGTAATCTCAGCCCCTTATCCATCAATATCTATGAAATGGATAGACAAACGCTGGAGTATAGTCCATCCCCGAAATACAAAACCAACGAGGACGTAAGTCGTTTTTGCAGTCTGGAGGATTCTACCCTTATCTTAATGCAGGAGCGAATCGTGGTACCTGGCCGTTATGTAGATTCGGCCTATTCGTCTTCGCTCGGAACCTATATCCCGTCCATTGTCTTTAAGATTGATCCCAACAGTGCTTTCTTTAAGCGTTTCACGTCCGTCCGTTCTTATGGCACGCAAGATCAGTTTAACAATAAGGTGCTCAAGGGCCTTTATATAACTACCGATTTCGGTTCCTCTTCTGTGTTGCATATTGCCTCCATTGGAATGATTGTGGATTATCACTTCTCCTACGAACGCTTTGACGGTCAAGTGGTAACCGAAATAGGAGAAAAAGGTTTTTATGCCAACTCGGAGGTCAAGCAAATCAATCGCTATGAATATGAGGACAGAGCAAAACTGCTGAACGACTTACGGAAGGACTCTTCCTTATATGATTATATAATCGCGCCCGCGGGCATATACACGTACGTGGATCTGCCTATGCGTCAGATGTACGATACGATATATCGTATCGTTGACGCCTCCGATATCGCCTTCTCGGAGCAGCAGTATCAGACCTATGCCGCCTATGTGAACAAGGCACAACTGAAAGTGATGGTGGATAACAGCACTTTCTGGGCAGAGCAAAAGAAAAGGAGCATCATGACTAATGCTCCGGTTGCGAATCAGGTGCTACTCATCAAATGCGGTCATAATAACGAACGCTTGCATGCTTTCTTTGAGAATAAGGAGTTGCCTTCGGATACGGTCGCTATCTTGAGTAACCTCATTTCGAGCGTGAATTCGGAGGGAGAAACGGAGTGGTACTACTCGTTTGATATATCTACCTTAATAACCGACATCTTACATACAGACCCCAAAGCCTTGCCTTTGGACGAACCCGAATTGCGGGTCGCTTTGGTTCCTGTCACCTCAATCACATCAACCAATAATAACGGTCGAACCGTTGTGGTGTCTCTCAAGGAAGCGCAGACAATCTCTGCCACGCAGTTGTATAGCACAAAAAATCCTGCAGCGCAAACAACGCTGCAGGTAGTTAGTTCCCGTTTCTATAAGGATTACTAAAGAATTGCTTGATAAGCCTCAGCGTCAAGCAAGTTGCTTAATTCCTCTTTGTCGCTCAGGCGGATTTTAATCATCCATCCCTCGCCGTAAGGATCGTTATTAACCTTCTCGGGAGCGTCGTTCAAACTCTCGTTGAACTCCAAAACCTCACCCGTAGCAGGCATGTTCAAGTCGGAAACCGTCTTCACGGCCTCCACTGAACCGAATACTTCACCTTGGTTAATCGTTTCGCCGACGGTATCTACATCCACGAAAACAATCTCACCTAACTCGCTTTGTGCATAATCGGTAATACCTACGTATGCCTCTTCACCATCTACACGAATCCATTCGTGCTCTTTGGTGTACTTAATATCTTTCGGAAAATTCATACTTAATTATAATTTTAAACTATTACTTCTTCGCTGTCGGTGCAATCTGGTCTCCTAAAGCCGACATAGCGCAACGGAAACCGATGGTGTTCGAGCATTGATCTTGCTCCATGTAGCGGCGTGTTGATGGATTGAGCCAGTAAATACGGTCGTTCCATGAACCACCCTTATAAACACGGGTAGTGGACGAGATATGGGGTGCCAAAATATCCGTAGGATCCGTTTTAATGGTCTTACCGACATAAGCCTCATCGTTCGGATTGAGGGGGTAGTCGGTCTTCAGTTGCGAAGACATATCGCCGTCGCGAACCGAACGCTTATCGCCGTTTTCTATTACTTTGCGCAGAACGCAACCCATCGAGTCAATGATGATACGTCCATTTTCAACCACAGGTTCGGTGAAAATATTGCCTCGGAAAGAATTATACTCGGTGAACTCTTGGTTTGTGGTCTCGCGATACACATCCATCACCCATTCGTTGACGTTACCGGCCATGTTGTATAATCCAAAGTCATTGGGACCGAAAGCGTCTACCGGTGCTGTGGTTACATAAGCATCGTTCAACGCTCCGCTCACACCCATCATGTCGCCTCGTCCGCGAACGAAGTTAGCTCGGAGTTGACCCTTCGTCTTTTCACTCAGGTCGCGCGGATGATAACCCGACCAAGGATAAATCTTACCTTCTGTCGTTAACCCGTCCTCTCCGGCAACCGGAGCATAGGCGGCAAACTCCCACTCCGCTTCGGTGGGGAGGCGGTAATCAATAACCAACATACCATCTGTACGGGTAACTTTACGCTCTCCTCCGTAGGTGTCATAGAGCGTTTTCTTACCGAGGGAGGGCTGATAAGACTCATCCAGCAAGTATTTATCGGTATTAAAGACGAACTTGTCGCGAACATACTCGTAGTTGGGGCGATACATGCTCACTGAACCTTCTTCCAGCTCATCACTCTTAACCTCTACGGGATCCATCCAGTAACCCTCTCGGGCTTCCCACTCTTCTTTAGCGGCCTCGTCGTAGATCGGACCGAGAGAAGCGAAATCAGGATACCCTAACAAACCTGCTTTAATGAGCATCATCTCATTGACGCGGTCGGTACGCCATTGGCAATAACGCATCGCTTGCTCCCACGTCACACCCACTACGGGGTAGAAGGAGAACATCGTGCTCTCAAAGTAATTCTGGATGAGAGGATCGTTATAAGCCATATCATCCGCCCAAACGTGGGAGTCGGGTTGTGATTTATTTACCAATTCGGGAGCAACATTACCAAATACGTTTTGCATCCAATGGGTGTATTCCTGCCAGTTTAAGTTTGTAATCTCGTATTTATCCATAAAAAACGAGCTAACGGTAATCGTACGATGGGCATTATTACGAGGAGCCGTAATAAACTCATCCGTCTCACCGATAGTGAATACACCGCCCTCAATGGGTACCATTCCTATTGGAGCAACACTCAAACCTTCAGCAGCATAGAAATTCATCGTGCGTTTGTCGTTGTAATTCCAACCCGTTGTGTTTGAAACCTTGGTGTTCAACTCACGGCCGTTACCGCAAGAACAAAGGGCGGCAAGAGCCAAGAAAAGAAAAATTTTCGAGTACTTCATATGTCAATTTTTAAATTCAGCCCGCAAAGATACACTTTTTTTTGGATATATGCAAATTTTTTTGTACTTTTGCAGCCAAAATTTGAAATATGTACCCTTATTGTGTCATTGGAATAGTTAATTTATCCCCGAATAGCTTCGCTTTTAGGGAAAAAGACCGAACCTCCAATCAAATTATTGACGATGCCGTTCGAATGGTCAGTGAGGGTGCTTATGGATTGGATTTTGGGGCAGTCGCCACCCACCCGGGGGCATCTCCGGTGAGCGAGCAGGAAGAGTGGCGCAGACTAAGTGCCGTTTTGCCCGTTGCCCGTCGCCTGCTACCTAACACCCCCTTCTCGGTGGATACCTATCGGTCCTCCATCGCTCAGCGCGTGATTGGGGAGTGTGGAGTGGAGGTAATCAACGATATATCCGGTGGACAGTGGGACGAGCATATGTTTGAGGTGGTGGCGAAAAACAAGGTTTCCTATATCTTAGGGCATACGCAAGGTACGCCCGCCGCGCCTACGAGTGGGGGAGAGTATAAGGAGTTGATGTCGGATTTGATAGATTATTTTGTGCATAAGTTAGATAGATTGCATCGCTTGGGGGTGAGTCGGGTTATCATCGATCCGGGGTTTGGTTTCTCCAAATCGGTGGAGCAAAACCAATACCTACTGGAGCGATTGGATTACCTACAATGCTTGGAAACACCGGTCATGGTGGGCTTGTCCCGCAAGCGGATGATTTATGAACCGCTGGGTGTGGAACCTTCCTCCCAAGAAGCCTTGCGAGGCAGTCTGGAAGCCGCCCGCGTGGCGATAGCCAAGGGAGCAACCTATTTGCGAGTGCATGATGTTAAACCAACCGTTGAATTATGTTAGGAATACATTTTGGAATTAAGGATGTGATTGATATCCTCCTCGTAGCCGCTATTCTGTATTACGGCTTTGTGCTGCTGCGTCGTTCGGGAGCGGTGAACCTGTTCTGGGGCATTTTTGCCTTTCTTATCCTCTGGGTACTGGTGTGCTTTGTCTTCCAACTCGAACTGACGGGGGCTTTGTTTGACCGTATCATCAGCGTCGGTGCTATCGCCCTCATTGTTATTTTCCAGGAGGAGATACGCTCCTTCTTTTATCATTTAGGGGCGCGGTTTAGTGCTTTTAAACTCCGAGCCGGTGTTTCGCGCGCCGAGGAGCGCGAGATGCAGATCAATCAGATTTACGATGCTTGTTTGCATATGTCGGAGGGCAAAGTGGGGGCACTCATTGTGCTGCGCGATAAGCAGGAACTGAGTGCTTTTACCGAAACGGGCGAAGTGGTGGATGCCAAGATCTCTTCGCGTCTGATCGAGAACCTGTTCTTTAAGAATAGTCCCCTTCATGACGGAGCCCTTTTTATAGCGAAAGGAAAGATTGAGAGTGCGGGTTGTATTTTGCCCGTATCCAAGAATAAGGATTTACCCAAGCATTACGGCTTGCGCCACCGCGCGGCGTTGGGATTGAGTGAGGTGAGTGATGTTACGTGTATCGTCGTTTCCGAGGAAACGGGTAAGATTTCCATTGCCAAATCAACGTCCATCATGACCATCCCTCTCTCCGAACTCAAATCCGTCATTGCGGACAACTTAAATTAAAACATATGTTTAAACGAACTTTAGTCACCACCGCTCTGCCGTACGCCAACGGTCCCGTTCATATCGGGCACTTGGCAGGCGTGTATATTCCGGCGGATATTTATGTACGTTATCTCCGTTTGAAGGGACAACAAGTCATTCACGTAGGGGGTAGCGACGAGCACGGTGTGCCCGTCACCATCCGCGCCCGTAAGGAGGGCATCACCACCCAGCAGGTGGTGGACCGCTATCACGCGCTCATACGCGATTCATTTAAGGAGTTCGGTATCTCCTTCGATATCTATTCGCGTACTACCTCCGCTATCCATCATCAGTTTGCCTCCGACTATTTCCGCAAACTGTACGATAACGGCAAGTTCATCGAGCAAACAACCGAACAGTTCTTCGATCCCGAGACGCAGGAGTTCCTTACCGACCGTAATATCAAGGGCGAATGCCCTCGTTGTCACGCCCAAGGTGCCTACGGTGACCAGTGCGAGAAATGCGGTGCTACCCTCTCGCCTGATGAACTCATCAACCCCTATAACGCCGTGAACGGCAACCCGCTCACCAAGAAAGCTACCTCCCACTGGTACTTGCCGCTGGATCAGTACCAAGGTTGGCTCGAGAACTGGATCCTCGAGAACCACAAGGAGTGGCGTCCCAATGTCTATGGTCAGTGCAAGTCGTGGCTCGACAGCGGACTCAAACCCCGTGCCGTGACCCGTGACCTGGATTGGGGTATCCCCGTGCCCGTAGAGGGTGCCGATGGCAAAGTGCTCTATGTATGGTTTGATGCCCCGATTGGGTATATCTCTAACACCAAGGAACTATGCGACGCCAATCCCGATAAATACGGTCAGTGGGAGACTTGGTGGAAGGACCCCGAGACGCGTCTTATTCACTTTATCGGTAAGGATAATATCGTCTTCCACTGCATCGTCTTCCCGTCGATGCTCAAGGCGGATGGGTCGTATATCTTGCCCGATAATGTGCCCTCCAACGAGTTCCTCAACCTCGAGGGCGATAAGATCTCCACTTCTCGCAACTGGGCGGTGTGGCTCAACGAGTACCTCGTCGATTTCTCGGGCAAACAGGATGTGCTGCGCTATGTGCTCACCGCCAATGCGCCCGAAACCAAGGATAATGACTTCACCTGGGCGGACTTCCAAGCGCGTAATAATAACGAATTAGTCGCCATTTATGGTAACTTCGTCAACCGTGCCCTCGTGCTCACCGGTAAGTATTTCGGTGGCAAAGTGCCCGCTTCCAAGGGGTTCAATGACTACGATAAGGCTACCATTGCCGAGTTCAAGGATGTGCAACGCAACCTCGAGGACTTACTCGATAACTTCCGTTTCCGCGATGCCCAAAAGGAGGCGATGAACCTCGCCCGCATTGGCAATAAGTACTTAGCCGACACCGAACCGTGGAAGCTGGCCAAGACCGATATGGACCGCACGGCCACTATCCTCAACCTCGCGCTTCAGATTGCCGCTAACCTGAGCATTGCCTTCGAACCCTTCCTGCCTTTCTCGTCTGCCAAACTGCGCGAGATGCTCGCCATCGAGGGTGTTAACTGGGATAATCTCGGTTCGATTGAACTGTTGGAAGAGGGTCATGAGTTAGATCAAGTCAGTCTGCTCTTTGAGAAGATTGAGGACGAGGCTATCCAAGCCCAACTCGACCGCTTGGCACGCATCAAAGCCGAGAACGAGGCCAAAGCCAAAGAGGAAGAAGCCAAGAACTGGCGCCCGGCGGCCATCAAGGCGGATACGAACATTGATGAGTTTGATAAGACGGATATACGCGTGGCTACTGTGTTAGAGTGCACGAACGTGAAAAAGAGTGAGCGTTTGTTGCAATTCCGTTTGGACGATGGCATGGGAGGAAGAACGATTTTGAGTGGTATTGCGCAGTCCTATCCTGATCCCTCTGTGTTGGTAGGTAAGCAAGTACTCTTTATTGCCAATTTCCCACCGCGGAAAATGATGGGTATTGAGAGTCAGGGAATGATTTTGTCGGCAGTCAATGCGGATGGCAAATTGGTGGTTACAACCGTCTCTGCACCCGTACAAAACGGGTCTCAAGTAGGATAAAGTAGGAAAAAGTACTGTTTTTTTGAGAAAAAACGCGAAAAAATTTGCGTATATGAAAAAAAAGCAGTACTTTTGCACTCGCTTTCGTTTGAAAGTGGTCGCTCGCTCTGTCGAGCTCGCGGCGGGGTAGCTCAGCTGGTTAGAGCGCATGATTCATAATCATGAGGTCCCCGGTTCAATCCCGGGCCCCGCTACCAAGCAACCTTCGGGTTGCTTTTTTTTATTTCTCGCCTGTCTCCTGTTGCCTGTCGCCTCTACTCCCCAACCCCTCTACTCCCAACAAAATTGCCCTTTTCTCCAAAAAAATGCAATTTTATTTGCATATATCATTTCTTTTTTGTAATTTTGCGGCCGATTATGGATAATACCATAATCACAGCCTACGCCCTGGGGATTTTTTGTTCTTCGAGGGAGGGGCTGAACATATTTAAATAAGGCGTTTTATCGCTTTGCTTTTGGCTATTCGAAACTTCGCAAATGTAATACCAGCGAAAGCATTGCAACAGAAACGCTCCGGGATATGTAAATGTCTTGTTTGTTCGTGTCTTTTGGCGCGAGCTAACGTGTGCATACATATCGGCGTGGGCTTCAATGTTGTTGTTTTACTGGTATGGCAGCGAAGGCCTCGAATAGCGGAACAGCAAGAATTGCAGTCCCGCTTTTGTTTTTCCCTTTTCATAGGGCGGCGATTGCAATACAAGAGTACCACTATTGCGTATGTCGCAACTGAAAAACATAGTCACTTTCATGTCTCCTCTTCAACCCGGGGATTGCCTCGCTGTACGTAGTGAGCGCACCTCGCGGTTTATGGCTACCATTCATGAGCACGATGCTTACGAACTGCACCTCATACGGGGCGCAGCGGGTGCCAAGCGCATCGTGGGGGATAATGTAACTACGATTGGCGACATGGATCTGGTGCTCATTGCCAAGTCCCATTTAGCGCATACGTGGTTGCGGGGGAGTTGTACCTCGCCCGAGCATACGGTGCTCCAAGTCTTTTTCCAACCCGAACTCTTCTCCGGTCTTTCCGATAAATCTTGCTTTGACGCTATCCGTCGTTTGCTCGAACGGGCGGCCGCCGGTTTGGTCTTCTCGCAGGATATGGCGCGCCGTGTCTATCAGGACCTCGTCTATCTCGCTGCCACCGAGGACACGTTGCTGCAATATACGCTTTTCCTCACTATCCTCAATCGCCTCACGGCGGATATTCAGGCGCAGCGCATTGTCGGTCCGGGTTATGTGCGGGATGAGAACACGCAAGAAAATCGCACGGTCGCTACGGTAAAGGACTATATCTACGAGCACTATAACGAGGAGATTTACCTCCGCACTTTGGCGGACTTGGTGGGCGTAGAGGAGCAGTGGCTCTCGGCGTTCTTTAAGTACAGAACCGGCAATACGATTAATGACTATATTAACCAAGTGCGCTTGGGTCATGTCACGCGGCGGCTGATGAATACGGAGGACCCCATTGCCCTTATTGCGGGCGAGTGTGGGTTCACGAACATGGCGAATTTCAATCGCCACTTCAAGCGCATCAAGGGCACTACCCCGATGGCCTTCCGCCGCGAATACAGAACAGCAAAAATGTAATTTTAATATAGATCTATTATGAAAACGAAAAAAGTATTTTTAACCTTTATTTTAGGAACAATGGTAACGCTGACCTTGTCAGCGCAAGGCGGCATCACCGAAATAGGTGCTACCAGTCCCAACTCGGAGGCTACCACTACGTATGACAACCCCGGTGGACCCAATGGAGCTCCCGGGCCGAATAGGATTAGTGGCGGTGCAACCCAAAGCGAAGAGGATCCTGGTACTCAATCAAAGCGTTTTCCCGTTGGTACACCTTGGATTTTGCTTGGCTTTGCAGCGGCTTATGCCGGTGTGCGCCTTGTGAAGCGTGGGCGTAGGGGAGTAGAGGAGTAGGGTTTTTCCGCCCTTCCTCCGCTCCGGTTGCCGTAGCACCCCCGTAGCATTACGCACGTGTACGTAGGATGAACAGTGTGTTTGTTCGGTAGCACTTCGGTGGATGTACGTAGAATGTAAGTAGAACCTACACGCGTACATAGAATAAGGAATAGTCCTCGCCGGACTTAAAACCAGCGAATGATCTTTGAAATAGTCGGATTTTACCGAAAAAATGCAAGTTTTTGGTTGATTTTTAGTAAAAAACTTGTGTATGTCAGAATTTTTCCGTATCTTTGCGTCGTTAAACGCAAAAGGAAGGAAACAATGACTGCAATTAAGTACAATTCCGTAGAGGAA
>JAZRWG010000005.1:0-47350 GCA_045599545.1 Paludibacteraceae bacterium
TATACAACTTTTAGCCTACTTTTTGACCATTAGAACACTTACATTCATCGATTTTGCTTTCAAGGTGCTTGAACCGTGCAACAAATTAGTTTATAACTATTTACAAAGATTTTAGCCTACAAAATGACCATTACGCCAAAATACAATGGAAAGAATCGGACGAAATAGATCGTCTTGAAGAGGATAATCCTCATCCGATAGCAGGACTTATCGCCTATAAGCAAATGCAACAACGCCACGAGGAGCGGGTTAAACAACATCAAATAGATAGAGCGAAGATTAAATAACCCTTGGCGGTTTCACGGACAACCGAAATCTGTTCGCGAAAAGTCGTCTCAAAAATGTAACTTGCTGATTTACAGTCTATAAAATGTTCTGCTATAGACAAGGAACTTTCGGGAAATCGGGAAATTCCCGAAAGTTCCCGGAAATTCCCGACCTATTACAACTCTCTGCCTTGCTCCTCGCAAACGCGCAAGCTCTCTTGGCAGAATTGGCGGCTTCCGAGCAATCGGGAGCCGCTTGTGCGCACTATTAATTCCCTTCTATATCCAAGTGCTCGTGAATCTCGTCGGAGGTAAAACCGCGCTGAGCGAGGAAACGAGCAACTTTATTCTTAAAGTTTAGAGTGGAGAGTGTAGAGTTGAATATTTCTTGCTTTTTTTGTTCAATCAAACGGGATAATTGACGCTCATACACCTCTTCATCAATCGTGGCTAAGGCTTGATTAATCGCAACTGACGAGATGTGCTTCATTATCAGCATCATGCGTATCTTCTCCCTACCCCACCCTTGCAATTCAACCTTATCATGCACAAAAGCCGCCGCATAACGCGACTCGTTGATGAAATCTAAGTCCGTCAAAGTGTTCAAAATCTTTTCCTGCACCTTGGGGTTCGCTCCCCATTGGTAGAGTTTTTCCTTTACCTCCGCCGCACAATGCTCGGCAAGCGAACAATAATTCTGCGCCTTAATGAGCAAGTCTTGCTCTGACCATTCGTTCTTTACCATAACTATCACGTTTAATTTCTATATCTACATATCCTAACGATGCCAATAAAGCACTCACCTCGGTCCCCATCTTCTCGTTAATCTCAAAATACAACCACGTACCTAATTTTAATTGAGCTATCCGTCTATAAAACCGCAGCGGATCCTCATCCGGAACAAAAAGAGCACGAGCCGGTTCATAGTCAAGAACATTCGAATCCATCGAAAGTTTTTCGGACTCGAGGACGTAGGGGGGATTGCTTACGACCAGGTCAAAATAGTTTAGAGTGGAGAGTTTAGAGTTTAGAGTAGTTTGTAAGTTTGAAAGTGTAAAGTTTAAAGAGAAGATGTCTTGTTCGATAAAGCGGACATCGAGGTGGTTGCGGAGGGCGTTCTCACGAGCAAGAGCAATCGCTTCGGGACTGATATCCAGACCCGTAACCTGCCAATCGGGGTGGTGTTGCTTGAGGGACAAGGCGATGCAGCCGGAGCCGGTACCGATGTCTAAACAGTTTAAAGTTCTTAGCCCCAATGGGGCACGATTATTTGAAAGTTGAAAGTTGAAAGATGTATTGATCCAATCGACGAGTTCGGCGGTTTCGGGACGAGGGATAAGCGTGCTCGAATTGAGCTTTAAATCCAGTCCTGACCACAAAATATGACCAAAAATGTACTGAATTGGCTCTTTTTTGATAATTCTTTCCAAAATTATTTCTATATTTGAAATATTTTTTGTATCTTTGCACGCTGAAAGCGTGAAACGGTCTTGACCGGTCAGTTCTTCGAGCACCCAAAAGGCGATTTCACGGGCCTCCGAGGGAGAGTACGTGGGGGTGAGACGAGATGTGATATAATCAATCATGCTGCAAAAGTACAAAAAATATTTGACATACGCAAATGGACTTGCACTTTTATATGAAGAAATGCCTACAATTGGCTAAATTAGGGGAATATTATGTGGCACCCAACCCGATGGTGGGAGCTGTTCTGGTGGAAGGCGACAGGCAACAAGCGACAGGCGACAGGATAATTGGAGAGGGATGGCATAAGGATTTTGGAGGACCGCACGCAGAGGTGAACTGCTTTCGAGATGCCGAAGAAAGAGGATATACCGATTTTACAAACTGCACCTTGTTCGTTTCCCTCGAACCGTGCAGCCACTACGGAAAAACGCCCCCGTGCGCGAACCTAATTATAGAAAAAGGCGTGAAGCGAGTGGTAGTCGGCATGCAAGACCCTAATCCGCTCGTTGCCGGCAAGGGAATAGAAATACTGCGCAACAACGGCATAGAAGTTGTAGTAGGCGTATTAGAAAACGAGTGCCGCGAACTCAATAAACGCTTCCTTATGCTCCACGAGCACCAACGGCCCTACGTGATACTCAAGTGGGCGCAGACCAAAGACGGGTATATTGATAAGTTTAGAGGTGAGAGTTTAGAGTTTAGAGGTGCTACGCCTAATGGTGATTGTTCAGAGATGAACAAACCGCTGGTTATTTCAACACCGGTGACGAAGCAGTTGGTGCATAAGATGCGGGCGGAGAATATGGCCATCATGGTGGGAACAAACACCGTAATCAAAGATAATCCCAAACTCAACGTGACCCGATGGGCGGGGAGAAATCCTATAAGGGTCACTTTGGATAGAGGAAAAAGGATTGAAGAAATAGGAAAAAGGATAAAATTGAATATATTTGACAACTCGGCACCGACGATCGTGTATCGCGAGAATACCGAGTGGGAATATATACTAAGCGATTTAGCCAAGAGAGGAATACACTCTATCCTAATAGAAGGAGGGACAACGCTGCTCAACCATATCCTCGCAACAGGGATATACGACGAGATACACGTAGAGGTGGCGGACTTTGAAATCGGAAGCGGAGTGAAAGCGCCGGAGGTGGAGTGGTTAGAGGCGGATAGGCGGATAGGCAGAAAGGCGGATAGGCAAATAGAGATAGAAGAAATTGATAATCATCGATTATACATATGGAGGAATGAGGAAATGAACCGCCTGCGGCTGAATGATGAATTAAAGAAATGATGGAATAATGCATTAGATATGAAAAGAAGTATATACATATTATTAGGTGTTGCACTAAGTTTGACTGGATGCAAGTATATTCGTGCCCATCAAGCAGAAGGCGTAGCCGCAGAGGTTGCCGGACAGAAACTATACGAAAAGGAAGTGATGAACATTATCGGTAGTCGGACGGGAGAGGATAGCGTTCGTATTCGTCGCGATTATATTCATCAATGGGTCATTGAGAACCTTATCCAAAACAAGGCCAACGAATATGCCACTCCCGAAATAGAACGCCTGGTAGCGGATTATCGTCGTTCGCTTTGCACCTACGAGTACGAGAAAGACCTTGTTCGTCAACGCATGTCCACTCGCATAGCCGACAGCGTACTAACCGCTTTCTACGAACAGCATGATGACCAATTAAAACTACAAGACGATATATTCAAGGGCATGCTCGTCGTTATTCCCGTGGACGCACCGGAGCAGGATGTACTGCTCAATAGTTTGAAACAATTGGATGAAGAAGATTTACAATTCTTGGAGCAATACGCCTATCAAAACGCCAATGGTTACGAACTATTCTTAGACGAATGGAAAACCGCCACGCAATTGCTTGTTCGGTTGCCGATTGAACACAAAGAACTAATCTCCAAAATGAAGAAAGAGCAGCAGTTAGTGCTACAAGATACGATAAACAAATACATCTTACAACTCACCGATAAGTGCTTGAGCGGCAATAAGATGCCCTTTGATTATGCTACACCTCAAATACGAAAAATCATTCTCAATGAGCGACAAAATATATTCCTAAAATCAGAGCACGAACGCCTCTACGAAGAGGGTCTTCGTTCTCAAAAAGTGAAGATCTATGAATAAAAAAATAATCCTGTTTTGGTTTGCCCTCTGCGGATGCCTTGGCAGTTACGCAGACAACATCATCGACGAAGTGGTGTGGATTGTCGGGGACGAGGCTATATTACGCAGCGAAGTGGAAGAAGAACGTCTGCGCGCCCAATATGAAGGAATTGAGATTGCGGGCAATCCGTATTGTTATATCCCTGAGCAGTTGGCTATACAAAAACTCTTTTTGCACCAAGCCGACCTGGACTCAATCGTGGTCAATGAATCGACGGTGAGCCACCAAGTGGAGATGCGTATGAATTACTATATCTCGCAGATTGGTTCCAAGGAGAAGATGGAAGAGTACTTCCGCAAGTCCTCGTCAGATATCAAAGAAGAGATGACCACGACCGTCAAGACGCAGATGATTGTTCAACAGATGCAGGCCAAACTGACGGAGAACATCAAACCTACTCCGGCGGAAGTTCGTCGTTACTACAACAACCTATCCGAAGACTCCGTTCCTGTCATTCCAGCCCAAGTGGAAGTGCAGATTCTGAGTTTTGAACCCCAAGTGCCCATCGAAGAGATCGAACGCGTCAAGTCGCAGTTGCGCGAGTTCACAGAGCGTGTCACCTCGGGTAAGGCGGATTTTGGTATGCTCGCCCGTTTGTATTCGGAAGACACGGAGAGTGCTAAACGCGGTGGCGAATTAGGTTTTGTGGGGCGCGGACAGTTAGTGAGTGCTTTTGCTGACGTAGCCTTTAACCTCAACGACTCCAAGCGCGTGTCGCGTATCGTGCAAACGGAGTATGGTTATCATATCATCCAACTCATCGAGAAGAAGGGCGACCGCATCAATTGTCGGCATATCCTTCTTCGTCCTCGCACTTCTGCAAGTGATAAGGCGACAGCCTTGTCCCGATTAGACTCCATCAAGAACCTAATAGCTGACAGTACCCTTACCTTTGAACAGGCCGTGATCCGTTATTCTCAGGATAAAGACACCTATATGAATGCGGGACTGATGATTAATCCCAACACGGGGTCGAGTAAGTTTGAGTATCAAGACCTTCCGCCGGAGATATCTCGTCAGATCTATACGTTGGAAGAAGGTGAGATTTCCTCTCCTTTTGTAATGATGGACCCCACTAAGAACAAAGAAGTGTGCGCCATTGTCAAAGTGCGTAACAAAGTGGACGTACATAAAGCCAATCTAACGGAAGACTTCCAGATGATACGCTCTATGTTAGAGGCTAAATTAGGAGGCGAGTTTGTTAACAAGTGGATACATAAAAAGATTAAAGAGACCTATATCCATATCGATGACGATTGGAAGAAATGCGAGTTCCAGTACCCCGAGTGGGAGCATGACTTTTAGTTGAAAGTTCTTAGCCCAAAAGGGGCACGATTATTTGAAAGTTGAAAGTTGAAAGTGAAGAGGTTTATTGTTTATAGTATTTTGGTCATTGGCTGCTGCATGATGCAGGCGGCGGATATGATTTACTTGGAGCATTCGAATACGCTCGAGTTTGATCAGGCACGTATTCCGGATGCACAGATACTGCGTGGGGATGTGCAATTCAGGCATGACTCTATGTGGATGTACTGCGACTCGGCGTATTTCTACGACCAACGCAACTCGATTGATGCTTTTGGGCACGTGCGTATCATTCAAGGAGATACCCTTTCCGGCTATGGTGATAAACTGTTCTATGACGGAAACACGAAGCTGGCTCGCTTCCGCAAACATGTTCGATTGATTCACCGAACAACCACCCTCACGACCGACAGTCTCAACTATGACCGCGAGAAAAACGTGGCCTACTACCTATGGTCCGGAAAGATAGTAGATAGTTTAAACGTACTCACCTCGGTCAAAGCGCATTATTACCCAAGTAGCAATCAAGCTGTCTTCCGCAAAGATGTACATTTGCAAAATCCCAATTTCACTTTGGAATCGGATACGCTCAAGTACAACACGGACACCTATATTGCGGATATTGTAGGTCCCACCACGATTGTGTATGAAGAAGAAACAACCATTCTTTCCTCCAACGGGACCTATAACACGAATACGGAAAAGTCGTATCTTTATGACCGCAGCATTATTCAGCATAACGACCATAAGATGATGACCGGTGATACCCTCTTCTATGACAAACAAAACGGAATCGGCATCGGTTGGAGCAATGTGGTTGCCAGTGATACCACCAATCATGCCACGCTCTATGGCAACTACTGCGAGATGCACGAAGAGCCGGAACACGGCTTCGTCACGGATAGTGCCTTGCTCATTGATTGGTCGGATTCATTGAGCTATACGTATATGCACGCGGATACGCTGTTCACCGAAACGGTAGATTCCTTTAAGAACATCATTGCCTACCATAATGTACGTATCTTCAAGGAAGATATACAAGCCGTTTGCGACTCCATGCGATACGACGGAAAAGATTCGATTGCCCACCTATACACCGACCCCGTTTGCTGGAACGACAGCAACCAAGTGTCGGCGGATACGATCCATGTTATTATCCAGAACGGAGACATTGACCATCTGCACGGCGTGGGTGCCGGCATTATGATTCAGCAACAAACGGACACGTTCTTCAACCAAATGGCGGGCAAGGAAATCTTTGCCTATATACAAGACGGAGAAGTTCGTGAAGTGGTGGTCAAGGGCAACGCCCTAACCATCTACTATCCCAAAGAAGATAATGGTTCGTTTATGGGTATGAACACCACCGAAAGCAGTACGATTCATATGTTCCTTATTAACCAACAAGTGGACCATGTACTCTTCACCACGGAAACGAACGGTACCATCTACCCGATGGATCAAGTGCCCGAAGGATCCGACCGATTGGACAACTACTTCTGGGCCACCGAGGAACGGCCACTCGTTCCGGGGGATGTGTTCCTCAACCCCGTTCGTACGGCAAGACCAAAGAAAGGACGAAAATAATGAAAAAGGTAATTATTAGTATTTTATTGGTTGCGGTGAGCGCAACGATGATGGCGCAAGACGGAGCTTGTGCCGTAGGTTTACAATTGGGTTTTAGTCAGAACATTGTTCGCGCGAATGTTCCGACTTCGGATGTAGCACAGCAAGAGACGCTCCAAAAACTAAACTTAAACGGATTAAAGGTAGGGGTTGTTTTTGAGGGGAATATCATACGCGGATTTGGTGCGTTATTTACCTTGAACTATTCGTACGGCGGAGGAACAACGAAATGGCAAAGAGATTCAGAGATTTCATTGTATCCGCAAATACGTTCCCGCTATAATCTGCATAGTTTAGAATTAACTTGCGATTGGCAGTATAAGTTTAAGATTGCCAAGGATACCTATTTTATTCTTTACACCGGTCCCAGCATTCAGTGCAATCTCTCCTTACACGAGCAGACATTCACACAAAAGGATCCGGGGGGTCCGATAGATGAGAGCGTCAAAGACCAATTGATTCGTAAAGTAGATAAGGCGGACGACTACAAGGCATATAGTCGTGTGAACGTGACGTGGGGCGTGGGAGGCGGATTCCAATACGACCGCTATTTCATTCGCGGAGGGTACGATTTTGGTTTGATGAATCCATATAGTTATAAAAATTTCGATCAAGTATTGCATCCCCAAACACAGCAACCGTTATACTCGGCCCAAGCCACACATGGTCGCCAAGACCAGTGGTTTATTAAGTTAGGTATTTTCCTTTGGCAATCCGATAATTATTAAGTATGGCTTATAAAATCCCAAAAGAAACGATTGACCGCGTCTTTGAAGCAGCGAAGATAGAGGAGGTGGTAAGCGACTATGTCTCGATTAAGAAACATGGTGCCAACCTCATCGGTCTATGTCCCTTCCACAACGAGAAGACGGGATCCTTTACTGTTTCCCCTTCTAAGGGAATCTATAAATGTTTCGGCTGCGGCAAGGCCGGGCACGCGGTAGATTTCATTATGGAAATAGAGCAATGCAGTTTCTCGGATGCCGTGAAGCAGTTGGCCAAGAAATACCATATCGAAATAGAGGAGCGCGAACTAACCGCCGAGGAACAGCAGATGCAAGACGATCGCGAGTCGATGTTCGTGGTCAATGATGTGGCGAATAGGTGGTTCCAAGATCAGTTATGGAGCACGCAAGAGGGACAGGCGATTGGATTGAGTTATTTCCGCGAACGGGGATTGAGAGAGGACACTATTCATAAGTTCCAATTGGGGTACTCGCCGGAGAAGGGCAACCAATTGACGCAGTACCTAATCAAACAAGGATATAAGGAACAATATATTGCCAATAATGTAGATACCAAACTGGGAACAGGACTAAGCGGACAAGGAGAAGACGGGCACTTATACGACCGCTTCCGCGACCGCGTGATCTTCCCTATTCATACGGTGAGCGGTAAGACGGTAGCTTTTGCCGGACGGATACTCAAGAAGAAATATGACAAAAACGGGGAGGAGATACATATGGGCAAATATGTCAACTCACCGGACAGCATCATCTACTCCAAGACCCGAGAGTTATTCGGACTCTTCTTTGCCAAGCAAGCCATTGTGAGGCAGAACCTATGCTACATGGTAGAGGGACAGATGGACGTTATCTCCATGCACCAAGCGGGCATTGAGAATGTAGTTTGCAGCGGAGGAACGGCCTTGACTACCCCGCAGATTCGTCTTATTCGTCGCTTCACCAATAATATAACGGTCATCTATGACGGCGACGCGGCGGGTATTCACGCTGCGCTACGAGGAATAGACATGTTCCTTGAAGAAGGGTTTAATGTCAAGGTGCTGCTGCTACCCAACGGGGAGGATCCTGATTCGTTCGCACGCAGTCATAATGCGTCCGACTTTATCGATTATATCCAAGCCAACCAAGTGGATTTTATTCGCTATAAGGTACAAGCCTTAGGACAAGAAGCGGGTAACGATCCGGTAAAGCGTTCGGAGTTGGTCAAATCGGTAGCCGTATCGATTAGTAAGATCCCGGATGCAATCATGAGGCAGGTGTATATCAAAGACTCGTCGGATAAGTTACAAATGCCCGAACAGATATTGCTTCGCGAGGTGAGTCGATTGCGTAAGGAGGAATATATCGAGCAAACCAAAAAGCAGGAAGAGCAGGAACATAACGAACAGATACAATCCGCTCTGGAGAGCACTTCGGTACAAAAAGAAAAAAACGAATACTCGGCTCTAACGGAGAACTTCCGCAACCTTATTCAAGTGGTTGTGCGTAACGGAGAACAGGTTATCTACTCCGCTGAAGACGGAACGCCCATTCGTGCCGGAGAGTATATACTGAACCAACTGAGACAAGACCAAATTCCATTTCCCGACCCTATTCATCAAAAGATTGCGGATGAGTACTGGGCGCATTACCGCGAGGAGGGGTTCAAGGCCGAACAGTTCTTCAAGTTCCACGAGGACGAACAGATCAGTCATTTGGCCGTGCAACTGATTGCTGACCGGTATCAACTGAGTCGGATGTTCCAAAAGCAAACGATATCGGAGAATGTGGTTCGAACCATATCTAAAGGAGACGAAACCGTGCGTTTAGGAGAAACGATTCAGCAGCTGCTTTTGGAACTCAAATACGCCATTCTTCTACACAGGATAAACACCTTAGAAGCGGAAATCAAAAAGGCCCAAGAGGCAAAAGATACCAACCGCCAATTGGAACTGCTTACCCAACTGCCCCCGCTCACGAGCCTAAGGAATGAGATATGTAAACAACTCGGCAATCGCGTCATCACCCTATAATAAATCAGCACTAAGCAATATGTTATTTGATAACATAATATATGGTCCTATTCATTCGCGGCGATTAGGCGTTTCGCTCGGAATCAACCTCCTGCCGACACAGGTTAAGTTGTGTACGTTTGATTGCATCTACTGCGAGTGCGGTTTTAATCAACCTGTAACTCACCCCGTTCTCCCTACCCGCGAGCAAGTACGCGAAGCCCTCGAACAAACCCTACTCCCCTACTCCCCTTCCTCAATCCTCAATCCTTCTTCCTCAATCCTTCTCCCCCCCCTCGATGTGATCACTTTCTCGGGCAACGGCGAACCGACCCTGCATCCGGACTTTGCAGGGATCATTGAGGATACGTGTCAATTGCGGGATAAGTATTGTCCACAGGCTAAAGTGAGTGTACTCAGTAATGCCACCCAATTAGGCAGAAAAGATGTGGTGGAAGCCTTGCAGCACTGCGATAATCGTATCCTTAAATTAGATTCGGGAATAGATGCCACCATGCGTTTGATAGACACTCCGGTGGACAAACAACTCAAGGTAGAAGATATTGTGCAAAAACTGATGGTTTTTGACTCTGATTTTACGTTGCAAACCTGTTTTTTGAGAGGACAAGTAAACGGTCAAGAAGTGGACAACACCACCCCGCAAGAAGTGGAGGCTTGGTATAAGGTGGTTCATCAACTCAGACCCAAACAGATTATGATTTATGTCATTGACCGCGCCACGCCGGTGAAGACATTAGAAAAAATAAGTCGAACCCAAATGGAAGCCATTGCTCAGCCGCTACGCAGGGAAGGTTTTGATATTATTATTTGTGCCTAATGAAAAAATACACAACACTCATTCTTTTAGTGGGGCTTATCCTTATCGCAGGGGTGGCCACACAAATCGTTAAACAGCATAAAAAACAACCCGTTATGAAAGGATATTTACTGATTGCTGAAGATCAAGAACTCAAGTTGTTGCCCGAATTAGGGCTGAATGCCGATGAATGGAAGGTGATTATTACCGGTGTGGGAGCCATCAATATCATGCAAGCCACCCGCTCCATTCCCAAAGACGCATTGGTGGTCAATGTAGGTTATGTAGGAAGTAGTAACTTTAAAATCGGCGAGTGGGTCGATGTAACTGAAGCCCGCCTCAACCATCCGTTGGTGACCTACCCCGAACCCACGCTCAACCTTACCGTTCGCGCCTCTGAATTAGGATTAAAAGACGACGCTATGCAAAAGATGCGTCAAGCGGTTTGCTATTCGGGCACCGATTTTGTTACGGCCAGTGAGTTCCGCGATTGTGCTTTTGATATGGAAGTGGCTTTCATTGCCGCGATGGGATTCACCCGTTTATGCTCCCTTAAATATGTGAGCGACAACCTCGATCTGCACGATTATCGCGAAAAAGGAGCCGGCGTGGAAGCGCGGCACTAAGGACGATAACCGCTGTTTTCCAGAATCCATTGACTATCCCCCTCTGCCATTAAGTCTTGCAAGGTGGCGGTGGAATGGTTGTGCATAAAAGCCGCCGCTATCTGCCATCCTATCCACGTTCCGATACGAGCCGGACAGTCTTGACTGATCTCGGCGGTGAAGGGACCGTCATTGAGGTAGGAGGCAAGGGTTAGGTTGTCGTACTTAAACAACGCCCTCTGATCCATCAGCAGATTCCAAATATCCCGTTCGTGCTCCTTCGCCCATATCCATTGAGCCGGAGTGTACCCCATCACCTCATAACCGGGCAGGTTTGGAAAACAGAGAGAGAGCAAATACATAATCTTCCCGCGGTAGAGCATCTGGTCAATCAAGCGTGCTTGTTTGGCCGTATAGGGGATATGCCGGAAAAGGTAGGCACTGACCACATCAGCAGGGAGACACTCCTTGCGCATCGTTTGCTTTTGATAGTGGTGCACTACCCTATTATAGTACGCATAATCCGAACCCAAATACATATCCGCACCTATGCCTAAATCTTCCCCTACCCACACCAAAGACGCATTAAAACCGGACACAAAAAGATACAGCGTGGGCAATGTCCAGTCGGGGTAGAGGTAGAGCACTCGCGCAAAGGCATTGCCTAATGATTGTTCTATATCAAAGACCGACCCAAAGAGTTCTTGTTCGCGTTCGTTGGTGAGTTTGAAACCATAAGTAGTGTCCTGCAAGAACTGCGGGAGGGCTTGACAGAGGAAAGCGGTATCCGAAGAGGGAACACCCAAGATGTCCTCCACAAAAACGGGCATAAAATCCGGAAAAGAATCGTATAACGCCCGAATATCCTCAAGGGGCGAATCGGTACTGACTTGCAGTAAGGCCTTATCGACTCGTTCGAGGGTCACGGAAACGGGTTCTAACTTGGAGGGAAAATACGCAGAACGCTGTCCACAAGAGGTGAACAACAATAGCAAAACGAATAAACTATAAACTCTACACTTCATAACAACTATAAACTTTAAACTCTCCACTCTAAACTAAACAATCACGCCGTCCTTCAGTTCCACCACGCGGTCGCTGATTTTGGCCAGATCCTTATCGTGCGTGACAATCAAGATCGTTTGACCAAACTGCTCCCGCATGCGCAGCAGCAGGTCGTGCAGTTCTTTCTTGTTGGCCTCATCCAGACTGCCGGAAGGTTCGTCGGCAAGAATGATGGCGGGGTTCATCATCATAGCCCGTGCGGCAGCTACGCGCTGTTTCTCGCCTCCGGAGAGTTGGTTGGGTTTATGATGCATCCGATCTTGTAACCCTAATTGGGTCAACAACTGGGTGGCGCGAGCTTCCACTTGTGTCCTTTTTTGACCGGCAATAAGACCGGGCATCATCGTGTTCTCAAGGGCGGTGAACTCGGGCAGGAGTTGGTGGAACTGGAAGATAAAACCAATCCGATGATTGCGGAATTGAGCCAGTTCTTTCTCCTTCATTTCCATTACATTGACCCCGTCGATGAGTACCTGTCCACCGGTGGGACGGTCGAGGGTGCCGATAATCTGCAAGAGGGTCGTTTTGCCCGCTCCGCTTTTACCTATAATACTGACTATCTGACCCTTTTCGATGGTCAGATTAACGCCTTGTAGTACAACTAAATCCCCGAAGGATTTATACACATTCTTAACTTCAATCATATGCGCTTACGTTGTTGAGTGAGTTCGATTACTTTTTCTATCATATCATCCTTTTCCAACGGATTGATGATATCTATTTTGATATCGGGCATGATTCCTTGCTCGATGGATTGCTTGGACGCATTATACATCTTCACACTCGAGAAACGGACCATCCAACCACACGGCAGTTCGTAACTAAGCGGCATTCCTCCACCACCGCCCGTTCTATCGCCAATAATCATAGCGGGCTCGGCATAGGACATACAGTTGACAAACGTATTCGTGGCAGAATAGCAACGACGATTGGTCAGGACATACACCGGACGCAACCATTTAACATGTTTATTGGGCGTCACTTTCAGTTCCTCTAAATCCGAGAAATCGTCATGCCCCGGACCGTTCTTATGTTGCCAATAACCCACCACTGTTTCGTGCTCAAAGAAAGGAGCGGCTAAAGTATATGCATTGGTCAAATCCCCTCCTCCGTTGCTGCGAACATCAATAATAACTGCCTTACAGTCGGATAGTTTAGATAACACCCCACCGATATTTGCACAGCTATTGCTGAAGGAGGAGTAATAAATATACCCGATTGTATCGGTGGTTACTTCAAAGGATAAACGCCCATAATATAACCCGCCCGCCACACGATAGGACGGCACATATTTAGAGAACACCACTTGGCTATTAAAATTAACCGGACAAGTATCATACCACCCCCTATAAGAGGATACATCAAACCACGAATAAAGGTTGACATGTCCGTCTTTAAGGCTGTCTAACATAGACGCACAAAGGTCGAAGAGTTGCTCCTGGTAATCCTTGTCCGTTATGGTGAGTTGACGAGCCTTGAGGATATACTCGTCATGAATAGCATTCCAGTCGATTCTTTTTTCCGTTACGAAACAATACTTCGTGTCGATGGTTTGCCATAAAGACTCTATGTTCGCCTCGGCGTCCCAAGTGTTTTCCACTTCGTTGATACTCTTACAAGCACTCAAACAAAGAAGGGAAAGCAGTATATACACAATGCGTTTCATCTTATCTAAATCTTTCTGCGGGTTTAATTTTATATTGGAAGATACAACCTACAATAAGGTTGATTTGATTGCGATTAAACTGCATATCTTTCGTTCCGTAATTAAGGAATAAATGCTCTGCACCCACACGCCAAGTAGAGTGGGGGAACTGCAAATCAAGCGTAAGTTCGTGCCTTAACGATTGGTGGTTCCATAAGCCGGCGCAACGCACCGTACCCGCCAAAACGCCTTCGGATAGTTCATAATAACTGGCAAAATAATTGGGCATAAAATCAACACCTATAAGGTTGAGGTGCGCGAGATAGCGCAGGCGATAACTCGTCTTTTTTCCACTAAAGGACCAACTCAACCCCGCCAAGGCTTGTGCCTGTATTCCGAGATCCATAGAGTAGGGTTTGTTGATATTAGAGGTCAAATAGCGAGCCATCAATTCTCCCTCTAAATAGGGACCTACAAGCACTTGTAATCCCTTGTCTTCCCAATCCCAATGATGATAGGCTCCCCAACCGGCTTGCACGCCCAGCCCCCAAAGACGATTCGTTTTCGGAGCATTAGATGACCACTGCCCCGTCAAGTCGATAGCACCCACATGGGACCAATGATCCTGTTTAGAGAAGGCTTGCCACCATTCATTTCCCAATCCCACTTCTTGGCCGGTATAGCGCAGCGGACTCAAGTAAGGATCAACTTGCCATACACCCCCATATTTGAGTTTGAGGATATTCTCGTGCTCCACCACTTCGGCACATAGAAGAGCGGGGCAGAATAGTAAGATGATGAATAAACGTTTCATTCGATAGTTAGTTGTCGGTCTCCATTATCGAGAATAGTAATGGTTATTTTAATAAGGTCGCTTGGAAGGATAGTGTCTATCCTTTCGGGCCATTCAATAAAACAATAGTTCCCCGAATAGAGATATTCCTCCGCTCCAAAATCAATCGCCTCCCGAATATCCTTAATGCGGTAGCAGTCAAAGTGATAGAGTTCGTTTCCAAAACGTTCGGCCTGTTTTCCCGTTAACTCATATACGTTCACGATGGCAAAGGTCGGACTATTGACTACATCCGTCGTTCCCATCTCACAACATAGTTGCTTGAGGAAGGTGGTCTTACCGGCACCCATCGCTCCGTAAAAAGCCAACACTTTGTTATCGCCCACCTCATTCAAGATAGAGAGGGTAGGGAGTGACTCACCGGACTCGGAGACTAAGAAAAGGGAGTCGTTTTCGTCTTTTTTTAATGTATACGTCTTCATATTCATGATAAATATTCAATTCTCAGCGGGATAAATCGGATTGCAATTGTTCGTAAACAACTGTTCCACAGTGAGTTCCAAGTAATTGTTGCCATTCCGGCAAAGAGGCTCTTTTAGCAGCAGCATAAGAACCGAAATGGGTGAGTATAAGTTGCTTGCGTTTGGGTCCAACTTGCTGTAAATCATCGAGTTGGCTATGTATTTGTGCCTTACTACGCTTGTTTTTATGATAGGAAATAGCGAACCTATGCACTTCGTCCTGGATGGCAACCATCAGTCGGAAAAGATCACCGGTAATGGGCAGCATAAACTCTTGCGGCGGAAAACCATAAAGGAGAGTTTGTGTTCGGTGATGTTCGTCTTTCTTAAGTCCGGCAATAGGTATAGTAAGACCTAATTGATCCTCTATTACTTCGCGTATAGCGTGCATTTGTCCCAATCCGCCATCAGCAATGATAAGATTGGGGAAAGTTCCGTTTTCATCGATAATATCTTGGTAGCGACGCCTTACGATCTCGCGCATAGAGGCATAATCGTCCGCCCCCACAACGGTGCGGATGGCAAAGCGTTTATAATCCGACTTGGAAGGCTTCGCTTTCTTGAATCTAACACAAACGCCTACGGCATTGGTTCCTTGGATATTGGAATTATCAAAACTATCGATGAAAAGGGGCAAATCTTTTAAGTGCAAAAGCTCTTGCAGTTGGCTCAATATACGTACCGCACGCTGATCCGGGTTGAGTTTATCGGCTTGCTTTATACGATCCTGTTTATATTGCTGCACATTCTGCATCGCCAAATCAAGTAGTTTCTTTTTGTCTCCTCCAAGGGCAATGTTAATATGTAAAGTTTCTTCGGTTACATCGGGTAAAAATGGGACCAATACCTCCTTGCAATCAGAATCTAATTGTTCACGCAATTCGTGGATTCCGAAGGCAAGCATTTGTTCTTGGCTTTCATCCAGTTGGCGTTTATACTCAATAGTCTGACCTTGAACGATGCATCCGTTATGGATATGCAGCATTGAAATATAGACAAAATCATTCTGTTCATCATACCCAAAGACATCCAAATCTTTTACCGATGAATTCGCAATAACATTCTTGCTGTTAAACTTTTCGAGTAATTCTATTTTTTCCTTTATTCGCTTTGCCTCTTCGTATTGCATTTGGGCAGAATAAGCATTCATTTGCGCATATAAGTCTTTGCTTATATTATGGGCATCGCCACGAATGATCCGGCGTGCGTACTGAATCCATTCTTGGTAAGGTTCGCTCTCGGGTAAGGCGGCACAAACGCCGCAGCAGTTCTTGAGGTGATATTTGAGGCAAACCTTATATTTATTTTGCCTGATTTTATCGGCAGAAAGCGGGATAGAACAAGTACGAATGGGATAGAGTTTATGAATCAATTCCAAAACAAGGTCAACCGTATTGCCAAAACTATAGGGACCGTAGTATTCACCGGCACTTTTCACTATCTTGCGCGTCTTGAATATACGAGGATACGTTTCCTTCGTGATACAAATACTGGGATATGACTTTCCATCCTTCAGAAGGATATTATAACGGGGTTGATACTGCTTAATTAGGTTATTCTCTAAAAGGAAAGCATCCTGTTCATTATCTACCACCACATAGCGAATATCGGCTATATTTTTTACCAATTGAGCCGTTTTATAATGGTCATGCACCTTTTGGAAGTAACTACTTACGCGGCGTTTGAGGTTTTTGGCCTTCCCTACGTAAATAATCACACCCTCTTTGTCCAAGTGTTGGTAAACACCCGGTTTTTCAGGCAATTGACGCAATATGGACGCTATGTGCTCCGTCATAAATTATTTGTCCGGAAAGTGAATTAAACTCGTCACTTCCACGCCCTTCAGAACATCTCTACCCTTAAGTCCGTCGAGTTCAACCACAAAATTGACATAGATTTTCTTTACCCCAAAGCGTTTCACCAAGTCCACGGCAGCCACCATCGTGCCACCGGTAGCCAATAGATCGTCATGGATCAAAACCACATCATCCTCGCTTAACGCATCCTTGTGTATCTGAATACGATCGATGCCATATTCCTTTTGATAACTCTGTTCCAACACCTCTGCGGGCAGTTTACCGGGTTTGCGGATGGGCACAAAACCAGCATTTAGATCCATCGCCACCGCCGGAGCCAAGATAAATCCACGCGACTCAATGCCAATTACTTTGGTAATTCCCAGAGGACGATAGAGTTGCGTTATCTCCTCCCGCATCCATTGTAAACACTGTGGTTCACGAAGAACCGTGGTCAAATCCTTAAATTGGATTCCTTTTGCCGGAAAGTCCGGCACATTACGAATAAGTTTCTTTACTTGTTCTGCATTCATATTCTTATAAATCAATTAGTTACATTATTGTTCCACGTGGAACATCATCTCCCGAGAAGCACCAGCAACACACTGATATCATTGGGACTCACCCCCGGTATTCGGGCAGCATCGCCAATCGTTTGGGGATGAATACGGGTAAGTTTTTGCCTGGCTTCCGTGGAGAGGGACTGGATGCTGTTGAAGTCAAAGTCGGGGGCAATATGAATTTGCTCGAGTCGTTGTAGTTTTTGAGCAGCTAATTCCTCACGACGGATATAGCCATTATATTTGATATTAATCTCGGTCGATTCAGTTACCTCTTCTCGGCGATCCATTATCGCGTCAATGCGATTCTTTACGTCGGGTAAGATAGTCGTTAGGTCGTCAAGTGTTATCTGGGGACGCAACAGAAGATCGGATAGTTGGCATCCGTGTTGCAGTTCGCTGATTCCGCGTTCGCCTAGCCAAACGTTAAGGGTATTGGGCTTGATATGATAGGCCTGTAAGTAGGCGGTTAGGTCATTGATAGCCTGCTGTTTCTGATGATAAAGGGTATAGCGAGAGGAATCCACGGCACCCATTTGGTAGCCCTTGTCCGTTAAACGCTCGTCTGCATTATCTTGGCGCAGAAGAATACGGTGTTCAGCACGAGAGGTAAACATACGATAGGGTTCATCTACACCCTTATTGACAAGGTCGTCGATAAGCACACCAATATAACTCTCGTCGCGTCCCAACGTAAAGGGCAGACCACCAAAAACATTGATATGCGCATTGACACCCGCCACCAATCCTTGTCCGGCCGCTTCTTCGTAGCCGGTAGTACCATTGATTTGTCCGGCAAAGAAGAGATTATGTATGCGTTTTGTTTCTAAAGTATGGTTAAGTTGAGTTGGGTCAAAGAAATCATATTCAATAGCATAACCGGGGCGGTACATAATGACATTTTCCAATCCGGGTATGGTTTTCATTGCCGCCAATTGGACTTGCCACGGAAGGCTGCTGCTAAAACCATTGACGTAATATTCGTTACTATCAACGCCTTCGGGTTCGAGGAAAATCTGATGAGCATCTTTTTCAGCAAAAGTAATAATTTTAGTTTCTATACTGGGGCAGTAGCGGGGACCTATACTTTTTATTTGACCGTTATAGAGCGGCGAGTCGGGCAGACCCTTACGCAGTTCTTCATGCGTGTTTGGGTTTGTATAAGTTATCCAGCAGCTCATTTGTTTGAGTTGTCGTTGTACAGAGGGAAGGTAGGAGAAATGGTGAAAATCATCCTCTCCGGGTTGTTCGGTCATTACAGAGAAGTCGATACTTCGTTTATCAATACGGGCGGGGGTACCTGTCTTCATTCGATCCGTAGAGAAGCCCAATTGAACGAGTTGTTCAGTAAGGCCATAGGAAGCGGGTTCAGAGATGCGTCCTCCTTTGATTTGGGCTTTACCAAAGTGCAGCAAACCATTAAGGAAAGTACCATTGGTAAGGATTACCGCCTTGGCATGCATTTCGATGCCGAGAGCTGTTTTAACGCCCACAACGGTATCCTTGTCCATCAATAACTCAGTTACCACATCTTGCCATAGATAAAGGTTGGGGGTTTGGCTTAGTTCGTTGACCCAAGCTTCAATAAAACGCTTGCGGTCGCTTTGGCTACGTGGACTCCACATAGCGGGTCCTTTACTGCGATTAAGCATACGGAATTGGATGGCAGAGCGATCGGTAACAATACCCATTTTTCCTCCCAAAGCATCTATCTCGCGTACGATCTGACCTTTAGCAATGCCTCCTACGGCAGGGTTGCAGCTCATTTGACCGATTTTATTCATATCCATCGTGATGAGTAGTGTCTTACTTCCCATCCTTGCTGCTGCACTGGCCGCCTCGTTTCCGGCGTGCCCCGCTCCAACCACGATTACATCATATTTAAAATCCATAATTTATATTAAATATTCTTAAAAAACTCCCTATCTTCTCTAAACTCTAAACTATTAAACTATCCGGCTTACTTTATTTCAAATAATCGTGCCCCTTTGGGGCTAAGAACTTTCAACTATTTAATAATATGCCCTCTATGTTTCCAGCTCCATTGCCCTGTATAACTATGACTGTTAATCGTTCTTACATGGGGCACAAAGGCATTTTCGAGATGGTTAATATAACTAAACTCTCCCTCCTTATTAACAAGAAGACCGATAATATCAAAGCGAGGAGATTTATCTATATGGTACATTTTGATATAGGCATTCCCTGCGGCAATGAGGCGTTTTTGTTTTATTATATCCACATTTTCTTCGGGTAGTTTATTGCCAAAGATAGTCGTTCTGGTTTTAACCTCCACAAAGACGATTTCTTTTCTGTTTTCGGCGATGACATCCATTTCCAAATGTCCCATTTTCCAGTTGACATCGCGGATGGTATATCCTTTTTGGCGCATGATTTGAGCCGCCTTATCCTCTCCGATTCGTCCTATCCAATTATGTATATCCTTGTCTGCCATATCAGTGCCATTGATCCACGCGCACAGCGTCGAGTTTGAGAAGAATAAAGAGGAGGATGGTAAAGCCCCAAAGGGAACTTCCTCCGTAACTAAAGAAGGGTAGGGGAATACCGATAACCGGCAACAAACCGAGTACCATTCCCACATTGATGGTCAAGTGGAAAAGGAAGATAGATGCCACCGCATAGGCATACACTTGGCTAAACTGATTGCGCTGTCGCTCCGCAATACGGATAAGACGGAGGATAAAAGCCAAATAAACAGCTAAGACAGCCAACGATCCCACAAATCCCCATTCTTCCCCTATGGTACAGAAGATAAAGTCGGTATCTTGTTCAGGCACATATTTGAGTTTGGTTTGCGTTCCCTGTAGATAGCCTTTACCTAAGAACCGACCGGAACCGATGGCAATACGGGCTTGGTTGACGTTATAGCCGGCTCCGGAGAGGTCTTCCCGCATGCCCAAAAGAACCTCAATACGGGTGCGCTGGTGCGGTTGTAACACTTTTTGGAAGACGAAATCGCAGGCTTGGGTATAGCCAATGCTCACCATAGCAAATAAAACAACCAAAAGAAGATTCCATCGGCGATAGCGAACAGTGAGATAAACCATATACCCAACTAAGGCAAGGATGACTCCAAAGGTGACCCAATTAAAATTGATGGTGTACCATAGACAAAGCAGTAGGCTAATTCCATAAATAAATACGATGGAACCGAGGATAATCAACGTGTGCATCGGGTTGCGATGGTTTTGGTGTACAAAGTACAAGCAGATGACCAAGATCATCATCAGGCTCACAAAAATGCCCACCGAACCGGTACCGAAAGGGAGGGTGTTTTGACCAAAACGGATAACGATGATAAAGAGAGCTACCGCTAAGGCGCAGAGCCAGAGTACATAGCCGGACATGCCTTTGCGGTAGAAGACGAGCAAGAAGGCAGTCAAAACCAATGCCGAACCGGTCTCGTGCTGTAGGATCATAATGATAAACATCGGTATCCCGATGAGCACAAAGGGGATGACCAAGTCATGCCAGGAGCGCAAAGAATACTCATATCGACCCATGTATTTAGCCACCGCCAGGGCGGTAATCACCTTCGCGAACTCCGCCGGTTGAAGACTGACGGGACCTAAGGTTATCCAACTGAGCGAACCTTTCACTTCGTGTGCTAACAAAGGTGTTGCAAGAAGAACCACGATAAGTGCCCCGTAAATGAGGTAGGCGAGCACATCGTATATTTTTTCATCAATAATAAGAAGAGCACCTCCCATGACAAAGGCGGTTAGAATCCAAACAAACTGTTTACCGGCGCGGTTAGAGAAGTCGAAAATGTTTGTTTGGTCATAGTTATATCCGGCAGCGTAAATATTCAGCCACCCAAAAATAACTAAGCCAAGAAACATGAGAATCGTAGGCCAGTCTATATGTGTTATTATGTTACCGCTTCTGGACATCAGGATTAAGGATTGCGTTGGCTATTCTATTCTCCAAATAGGTTCTTTTTATGGTATCCGTACAAGCTTGCTCCATCATAAGACTGGCGATAGGAGCGGCCCATGTGGCACCGAAACCGGCGTTTTCAACGATCACCGCCACGGCAATCTTGGGATCACTCATAGGAGCAAATCCCATAAAAATAGCGTGGTCATCGCCGTGCGGGTTTTGGGCGGTGCCGGTCTTGCCGCACATGCCTAACGGTTCTATATTGTACCACCTTCCTGTACCGTTGGTCATAACGGCATGCATACCCTCATGTACCACATCGAAATAGCAGGAATCAATGGCGGTTGAGTGACGATGATATTGCATGGAATCGGCCTTATTGAGGTGGGGGGTTATATACCACCCTTTATTGGCAATTATGGCGGCTTGATTGGCCATTTGTAAGGGGGTTATGAGCAGTTCGCCTTGGCCGATGCTAAGGGAGCGAATGGTAATGGCCTTCCAGCCTTTGGGGCCAAACATCCGGTCGTAGAAATCTCGGTTGGGAATATAACCGGCGGACTGCTCACTGATGTCGGTGTCGGTGAAGCGTGCTCCGAGGCCAAAGCTAAGCACATCTTCTCTCCATAAGTCATAACGCTGTTTGAACGTCTCGTTACCCTCTCCGTAACCCTCTTTTTGCAGCATATCCCGAAAGGCGCACCAGAAGTAGGGGTTACAACTCTGCTCAATGGCTTGGGTAAGGCTATTAGGGGACCCATGGTGGTGGGTACATTTGATGGGTTGGCGGGAAGAGGTTTCGGGTCCGTAACAAGGATATTGGGTATCCAATGTAATGCCCTTTTCTTGCAGACAAACCAGTGCTTGAATGGTTTTAAACGTAGATCCCGGAGGATAAAGTGCTTGCGTGGCGCGGTTCATTATCGGTTTGGTCGGATCGTTGAGCAGTTGGTTATAGTGTTGCGACCTCTCGCGCCCTACCAATTGCATGGGATTCCAGTTAGGAGAGGAAGCTAAGACGAGTATCTCGCCGGTAGCGGGTTCGATTGCCACCACGCTACCCACTTTGCCTTGCAGCAGTTTTTCGGCAAGTAGTTGCAAGCGAATATCTAAGGTAAGGGTTAGGTCTTGTCCCACATAAGAGGGTTCGTCCATTTTTCCCTCAAGGTAGGCTCCTTGCAATCGACCGCGCGAGTCGCGCATAAGGATATTGACTCCTTTTTCTCCGCGGAGTTGTTTCTCGTAGGTTTTTTCTATGCCGTCCCGACCGGAATAATCGCCCGCAGCGTAGTACGAATCGGCCTCTATATCGCGCTGATTAACTTCTCCTACACTACCCAGAACATGACAAGCAGCATCATAGGTATAATCACGCAACGTGCGACGAGTGAGATACACACCGGGGAAATGATAGAGGGATTGTTGGAGGCACACCACATCCTTCTTATCCAGTTGGCTAAGAAAGGTTTGCGGAGAGTAGGAAGAAAAACCGACATTGCGTTTACGATCCTTGATTTGGATCATCCGTTCGTCAAAGAAGGTTTTATCAATATGTAGGGCTTGACAGAAACCGAGGGTGTCAAAATCCGTTCCCATCTGAGAAAGGATAAGTTTGATTTCGTAGATGGGTTGATTAAAGACCAGTAATTGACCGTTACGGTCGTATATTAGTCCGCGAGCGGGGTAGATGGTTTGCTTTACCAGGGCATTACTATCCGCTTGTGATTTAGAGGATTGATCAATGATTTGTAACACAAAAAGGCGCAGAATATAGACAACGACCACAAGAACAATAAGGCCGCTGATTACATAGCGTCTTTTATGAAACTTATCAATAATCATTTATTTCGTAATATATCGTAACCAATAATAATCAGTCCGCTGAGTAAGGAACTGAGAGCTATTTGCGCGAGGTTCATTCCTATATGGGCAAAGCTCCACGCGCTGAGCATCACCACCAGAATATGGTAAACAATAATCAGCGTAGCCGCATAGCGGAAGAAGTTCACCACGCCGATTGTCTTGCTGCTTATCTCTCCGTTGAGTCGGTCGTCGTCCATCACGAGATTGCTGATCATCGGGCGACGCAGATAAGTGATAAGAATACAAGTCGCCATGTGAACACCCAAGGAATTGCAAAAAGCATCCATCGTCAGTCCCACCAAGGCCCCGATAAGCATATCGACTCGGCGGGAGAGGGTGATGGGCATCATAAGCAGGGTCAGAATGAAGACATACGGATGACATATTCCCAAAAACTGAAGTTGATTGAGAATGAGCACCTGAATGAGCATCACGACCACAAAACGTATGATTTGTTTATTCCATATCATCGGTTAAAGAATTATCTAACGTTCGTATTATATTCACATATTTAATCTTACGATAATCGGTGACTAAATGCACTCGAACGGTAAAATAAGAATCACCCATTTTAAGTTCCGCATTGTCCACCACACCGACCGGGATACCCTCGGGGAAGGAAGAAGTGAGTCCACTGGTGATAATCGTATCACCGACTTGCACATCAATATGCGCTGCCACGTCCTCCAAATACGCATAATCGGGATTGGCTCCGTCCCACGTCAGCGTGCCCAAATAATCATTCTTGAGAAAACGGCAACTAATCTTTGATTCTGTATGGATGAGGGGAAGAACGATGGAATAGTGCGTATTCACCGCACAAATAATACCCACAGCCCCTTGCGCATTACAAACACCCTGTCCAACCCAAATACTATCTACCGCTCCCCTATTGAGGGTGAGGTAGTTACGCTCCTCATAGAGGGTCATGGCCACGACCTTAGCGGGGGTGTAGAGGGGTAGGGGGGTAGGGGAGTAGGAGAGTAGGGTATCCTGTCGCCTGTCGCCTGTCGCCCGTAATCCCTCCAACCGGGTACGCAACTGCGCATTCTCGACCACGAGAGATTCGTTAATAGAGTTCAGAGCAAAGAAGTTTTTAACGTTGGTTACTCTTTCGTATTGCCAACCGGCAATGGTGTTAGAGGTGGATAGGAACTTACTATGAGGATAATCGTTAAAGTTGCCGATAAGCAAAAAAGCAACAACTTCCAGGCCTAAAAAAACCAGGAAGTTGCTATATTTCCCTATGAACTTTAACAGATTATTCATTGGCCACTGCGTTATTATGCCGACAGACTTATCGAATGAGGAAACCGAAGTTATCTACATTCTTAAGAGCCACACCCGTTCCGCGAGCCACAGCGTGCAGCGGATCCTCGGCTACATGGAAGGGGATGGTTATCTTATCTGTTAAACGTTTAGCCAATCCGTGTAGCAAAGCTCCACCACCCGCCAAGTAGATACCCCGACGAACAATATCAGCGTATAGTTCGGAGGGAGTAGACTCCAAGGCTTGAAGGATAGCACCTTCTATTTTCGATATACTCTTATCGAGGCAGTGGGCAATCTCTTGGTAGCTAACAGGGACCTGCATAGGTAGAGCGGTTACTTTATTAGGGCCAATTACGATAAAATCTTCGGGTGCATCCTCTAATTCGAGCAGAGCCGAACCCACTTGCATTTTAATACGCTCTGCCGTCGGTTCGTCAATACGGATGTTGTGCATACGACCCATATACTCAATAATATCGGCATTGAGGTCATCACCCGCAATTTTGATGGACTTATTGGAAACGATACCTCCCAAGGAAATAACGGCAATCTCTGTGGTGCCACCGCCTATGTCCACGATCATGCATCCTTCGGGACTCTCCACGTCAATACCCATGCCGATAGCGGCGGCCATGGGTTCATAAATCATATATACATCGCGTCCGCCCGCGTGTTCGCTACTGTCACGCACGGCACGAATCTCGACCTCGGTACTACCGGAGGGGATACAAACCACCATACGGATACTGGGGGTAAAGAGACGTGTTTGTTGAGGAATCATACGGATCATACCGCGAATCATCATCTCGCAAGCATAGAAGTCTGCGATAACGCCGTCACGCAGGGGACGAACGGTACGAATTTGGTTTCCGCCCTTACCAATCATTTGTTGCGCCTTACGGCCAACGGCAACCATGCGGTTGTCGGCCATACTGATAGCCACGACGGAGGGTTCGTCCACTACCACTTGATCATCGTAAATAATGATGGTGTTAGCTGTACCGAGGTCAATGGCAATTTCTTGAGTGAATTGAAAAAGTCCGAATTTCATATCTTTAGTGTTTTTATTTGTTCAAAAAAGGGAACATTTCCGTAAAATTGTGCAAAGATACAACTTTATTTGCATATATGCAAATGAAAATGAATTTTTTTCAAAAAAAAAGAAAGGCGACAATTTGTCGTCTTTCTCTGCGCTCCCTCTAGGACTTGAACCTAGGACCCCCTGATTAACAGTCAGATGCTCTAACCGACTGAGCTAAGGAAGCAATCCTTTTTTGCCACAAAAATGGGTTTCATTTTCGAAAGCGGGTGCAAAATTACAATTTTTTTTTTATCTGTGCAAGTTTTTTTGAAAAAAAATTCGTATCTTTGCAAAAATTTTCACAAAAACGGTCATTTTTGAGTTAAATCAACCTACAAAAGAGCAAAAATATGAAAAAAGTCTTAGGTTTGGGTAATGCCTTAACGGATGTTCTTCTTCAAGTTTCGGAGGACGATTTACGCGAGTTAGGATTGCCGAAGGGAAGTATGAACCTTATTTCGATGGAGCAAGCAGAGCAGATTCAGATGCGCTTTGCTTCCGTACGCAAGCGTATGGTTGCCGGAGGAAGTGCCGCCAATGCCATTGCCACGATTGCCTCGTTGGGCGGTAAAGCGGCCTTTATCGGTAAGATTGGTAATGACGAGGTGGGCGATTTCTATCGAGAAGATATGATTAAGAACGGGGTCAAACCCCTCCTCTTGCAGTCGGATAAGCAGATGTCGGGCTGTAGTATTGTGCTCATCACTCCCGATGGCGAGCGCACGTTCGCCACGTACTTGGGTGCGGCCATGGATCTACAACCCGAAGATATAAGGAAAGAGGCCTTTGACGGATACGATATTTTCCATATCGAGGGGTACTTGGTGCAGAACAACGAACTCATTGAGAAAGCCATCAAGATGGCCAAGGAGTGCGGGTGCATGGTTTCGCTTGATTTGGCGTCTTATAATGTGGTGAACGAAAACCACGCTTTGCTCAAGGAACTGATTCGCAAGTATGTGGATATTGTTTTTGCCAACGAGGACGAGTCCTTTGCCTATACGCACCTCAATCCGGAGGAGTCGGTGGCAAAGATTTCCGAACAATGCGATATTGCGGTTGTGAAGGTGGGTAAACGCGGCAGTTACGTGCAGCAGGGAAGCCAACGCTACCATATCGGAGCTATCACAACGGCTTGCACGGACTCCACCGGAGCCGGGGACTTATACGCCGGAGGATTCTTGCACGCCTTGAGCGATGGTTTTGATATTAGACGATGTGGCGAGATCGGCACGATTGCAGCGGGTCGCGTGGTAGAAATCATCGGCACCAAACTCAGTGAAGAGACATGGGATGAGATACGGCGTATCTGCGCCCTGTATCGTGGATTTATGATGAAATATGAGATAAGAAATTGATGAAATATATTTACATCATATACCAAGCTTTGGTGGCGTTGCCGTTACTAATCGGAATAACAATCTTGACAGCGCTCATTACTATTTTGACCATTCCATGGGCAAATGCGGAGTGGGTACATAAGACGCAGATGTTTTGGGCAAGGTGTTTTTGCTGGTTGCTCTTTATTCCCGTGGAAGTAGAGGGGTTGGAGAATATACAAAAAGGACAGTCATATATTTTTGTATCCAATCACCTGTCGTCCTATGATATCTTTGTTATTTATGGTTATTTACCCGTTATCTTCAAGTGGCTCATGAAGCAGGAGCTCAAGAAGGTTCCGCTGATCGGTTGGGCTTGCGCAGCGGCGGGACATATTTTTATTGACCGCAAGGACCCACAGGCGGCAATGGAGAGTTTGAGGCAAGTGGAACGAGTCTTAGTGAATGGGGTGAGTACGGTTATTTTTCCCGAAGGAACAAGGAGTAAGGATGGTCAAGTGGGTCGCTTCAAGCGGGGTGCTTTTCAGATTGCACTGGACTTAAATTTGCCGATTATACCCATCTCACTAACGGGTTGTTATGAGGTAATGAATCGCTATGACCGGTATGTCACTCGACATCCCATACGCATGCGAATCGGAAAGCCAATCTATTACAACACGCCAGACACCAAACACCAAACTCTAGATAATGAATTTATCGAACATGTTCGACAAGTCGTGGTGGAAGGCTGTTAAATGGATTGTTGTCTTCGTCGCCTACGGATACATGGCGTATAAACTCGCCACGTACGACGACTATGCCACCCTATGGAAAACTTTAAACTATAAACTTATAAACTTACCCACTTCTTTAAACTTTAAACTTTACACTTTAAACTTAATAATCGCATTCGCGATGATGCCTCTTAACATCTTCCTGGAGGCTGTTAAGTGGCGTTTTCTCAATCGTGATATAGAGATTATGTCCTTACGGGAGGCGCAACGACAAGTTTACTGCGGTTTCATCGGCGCTTTTCTCACACCCTATCGGATAGGCGATTTCCCCACGCGCGCGATATATAGTAAGGATAAGGCGCATTGGGGTCAGTCGACATTGATGGGGTTTGTCGGCGGAGTGGCGTTGACGTTAGTGATTGTGTTGGTAGGGTTAGTGCCGGCGGTATTTTATTTTAATCAAACGCCTGCTTGGTGGCAGATAAGTTTAGCCGTTATCGGCTGTCTTGCCTTTGGCTTATTAGTACCCTATCTTCTCAAAAAACACTCTATAAACGTTAAACTTATCAACTTATCAACTTCTTTAAACTTTAAACTTTCCACTTTAAACTTTATCACCTCCATGGGCTGGAGCCTCCTACGCTACGTCGTTTTCTCGCTTCAGTTATACTTCGTCTTGCGTTTTGTAGGTGTTGAGATGAGTCTCATGGAAGCTTGTGCGGCGATTCCTTTTTACTATTTACTCGTGACCTTGACGCCGAATATGCCGATTGCAGATGTAGGTATTCGCGGAGGTTGGGCGATGGTTGTTTTTGGTCGTTACGGAGAGGTGCCGCTTCTTACGGTGGCGGTTATTGTGCTTTATGTGATTAACACACTCTTACCCACGTTGATAGGTTCCGTCCTAATGCTTACTCGCGCAGCAGCAGACAATAACTAAACAATAAAACAATGCCGGAGATTTTAATTCACTATATTTGGCAACAAGGACTATTCCTGCCGTTTAAGCAAACGACCATTTCCGGCAAGCGTATCGAAGTTCTTTCCGTTGGGCAGCACAATTTGAATGCCGGACCGGATTTTACCAATGTTCATCTGCGAATAGAGGGTCAAGAATGGCACGGAAATGTAGAGATTCATCTTCATTCTTCAGATTGGTATAGACATCATCATGACCGCGACAAAGCCTATGACAATGTCATTTTACATGTGGTTCGCCAAGCCGACCAGCGTATTTATACATCCAACCATATCGAAATTGAGCAATGCGAACTGAACTATCCGATGGGAGAAGATTATGTTAAGCAATTGGTACAGAATGCCCACCAAATGGACCGTTTGGGCTACCGTATTCACTGTTCGCAAATGCTTCTGACCAATCCTAAATTATTGCGCGACGGGTGGAAAAGAGCTTTAATCACGATGCGTTTAGAATGTAAACAAGAAGCCATCCAACGGTTATTGACGATTACCAATAATAGTTGGGAAAATGCTTTTTATATCACTTTAGCACACAATTTTGGCTTTCATATCAATGGCCTTCCTTTTGAGCAATTAGCATTGGCAACGCCCTTGCAATACTTACAAAAGCACAAGAATAACCTCTTTCAATTGGAAGCTATGCTATTGGGACAAAGCGGTTTATTAAACGATGAATCCGCACAAAAGAATGGAGAACAAGAGTTGTGGAAGGAGTATTTATTTTTGAAGGCCAAATTCGATTTACATCCTATTCCTGCACAAATATGGAAGCGATTAAGGCTCCGTCCGCAGAACTTCCCGGAAGTAAGGATTCGTCAGTTTGCCCAATTATTACATCAATCGGAGTTTTTGTTCAGTAAACTCATGAGGACGGAATCGATTAAAGAGATGGTTGATTTATTCCAATTGCCTGCTCCTTCGATAGGGCTTAGTTCCATTTATATATTGCTTATCAATACGGTTATTCCGTATCTTTTTGCACGAGGAGAAAAAGAACGGGCGATTGCTTTATTAGAATCTATTCCGGCGGAGAACAATGCCATTATTCGTCAATGGAAATTATTGGGACAAACGATTAGCAGTGCCTTAGACACACAAGCTCTTATTCATTTGTATCAGCACTTTTGTCAGGCGGAACAATGCCTCAATTGTGATATCGGTTACCAAGTATTCCTATAGCACAAAAAACTCACCTACCTCGTCGGAATGTGTTTCTCTATCTTTTTAGCCCATCTATCCAGTCGGAGATTCACACGACGGATATAAATCAGGTTATGAATGATCCATGCTGTGGAAAGTATGAAATACGTAAAGGCTATATATAACGTGGTTTCACCGCTTTCGGGTAAGTCATACTCCACATTAAAAATAGGACTATAATACCCCCACGCGTAGGTATACGTCAGATTATCAATCAGCACCAAAGTCGCTAAAACCCATCCTGCTAACAAAATCCAAAACTCTACCCAGCGATGATGGGTCTCAATATAACGAATGCGGGCAATATCCTCTTCAGACACTAAATCCTGTTCATGCGCTATATCTCTACGGCAGAACACTACAAAGGCAAGCAGCAGTAAAAGGACTAATATAAATGCAATTAAAACCATAGCCGTACTGTCTTATCGAAATCGGGTGCAAAGATACAACAAATTTTTGATATACACAAAAAAAGTGCAGATTTTTTTCAAATCGCACTTTTTTTAGGCAGAGAGGCTGAGATAGGAGGGGGTTCTGTATAAGCTATGCAGGTCCTATGATGCTACGGGGGTGCTACGGGTACATCTACGGCAGGTCAGTGCAGGCAGAGGAATAGCAGAATGGCATCCGTTCGAGGGGGATTACCACACCACCTCCGTAAACGATAATCCCATTCCTAAAAAAGAGGACATTATCGCTTTAGCGCAGCGGGTTTCTCTCCCCGTTAACAAAGCCGAAAATATCTATTCGGAAATAGAGAGAGAAATAGGCTGAGAGGTGGAGGGTGCTATCAATGCAGCCATCGACTGCGTGGGTGTATAAGGCATCGGAAGTCACGGTCTTCGTCTGTGGTTGATAACCGATATAGGAGAAGACGAGCACGAAATTTACTTTGCACGCAAATGCCTGTAAAATCACAACGCCACACGGAGGAGGAGGTGGATGTCGGTGTCGGATTTGGGAGTAGGGGAGGTCGCCCCGGCGACTCCGGTATAATGGGGTAGGGGAGTAGGGAAGGTGAGGGTGGTGGAGGCTTTGAGATAAAGGGAGAGTTGGTCGATAATGCGCCACCTTATATTCGCGTATACGCGCGCGCCTAAACCATAGGTGGGTTCGGAAGAGGAGGCGTAAAGAACATCGTTCTCATAGACATAAATACGGTTATTCCAGTGGCGGGCATCAAAGCCTTGCAATCGAAACTGCAACGCCAACGGCACTTCATAAAAAGTGTATTGCACATCTTGATACAGACTCACACCATAGGTCAGCGTTCCTACCGAATCGGTAACTAAATTAGCGTCCGCCCGCGTGCGCAAATGCCAGCCCCCTTGCTGCCAATCAAACTGAAACCGAGCCGAATAGGTGGCGGTTGAACCTTTCTGTTTGGCACGAAGCCGCAAGTCCATCTGCCAAACCGACGACGGAAGGTAGGTCGTTTGCACTTGAGCATCATATCCCCAAGAAGGAGCCTTGGGAAGACCATACTTGACCCCCGAAAAGCGGAACACATCGCCATAAGCGGTGAAACGCCAGTGATTGAGTTTGGTTATATCCGCAGCCAAGTATAATCCATTCTCATCGTTGAGGCGCGATGTCTCGGAAAAAGCATAAGCATAGGTGTTATCAAAGGTAGGCGAATAATAACGATAGAGTAGCAAGAGATTGACATCACTCACCGGTGTGGCGCGCAGACCTATTTGCGTGCCCACTCCCCATGTCTTATTTTGAGTCGTGGCCACCTCACCGAAAAGGGCAATGATTCCTTGATTCCATCGAGCATTTATGCCCCCGACGAACTGCTTGTCCCCACGGAAATAATTCTGATTATAGGCCGCGTTTTGGAAATAATATCGCACACTATCCGAATAGATATTCTCAACGGCAGTCGCCCCTACCGACCAACGCTTATACCTTACCGTTACATTGGCTCCCACCGCATGGTGACGGAGGCTGTCATTATCCTTTCGCAAACTATAAAAAGCGGTAACACGCGTTATACCCAATTTGAGGGTAGCACCCACGCCGTGCAATCCATCGCCCGTGACAGAAGAATACTTCTTTAATCCCTCTTGGGTTGTTTCCAACTGGGTGACATAAGTCGATTTGCCCATATGAAAGGGGTTACTAACCACTAACCCTTGACCAAAAGAAGCTTGAAAATTACCCGCTACCAGCGTTTGGAGGCAACCGATATCGTTCACCTGAACATAACCTCCATATTGCAGCTCTGAAGCGGGCGCACCGGTGGGACGCTGAAGGGTGGCGCCAAACTGCACGCGATTCTGATAATTGAACTTATAACGGAGGTGGGCGTAGAAGGGGTCAGAGGGTAGGGGAGTAGAGGAGTAGGGGGGTAGGGTAGATTCTATATTACGGGCATCCAGGCGGGCAAGGATTTCGTGTTTGGCATAATGAAAAACCTCCTTCCCATAGAGTTGAGTTTCTTGGGAAAGAGGTTGTGCAGTAAAGAAACAGGTTAGATTACGAACATCGTAATCGTGCAGTCCGTCTATCAGTTCCAGTTCGTTGAGCGACTCCATCGGGTGCGCATCCACATAGGCTAAAATAGCATCTATCTGTTCGCCACGAAGGAAACGCAGTCGCTCTAAATCCTCGTAGGTAGCCGCATTGATATTGGTAGGCTGCGAAGCGAGGTCAACCAGTTCGTTGTAATAATCCTCATCTTGGCCGCCATCTTGCTCCACGAAAGCCGAATAAATATCGTTGACTACGTTAAGAGCAAAGGAAACCAAAAGGACGATTAGAGCCATCGAACATAGCAGAAGTCCATACGGTGCGGAAGAAGATCATGGGTCGGATACATACGCAAACCAAACTTCATTCCACCCGGATAGTCAAACTGATACTTAGTCTCAAAGGTCAAACGCGAACCCTCTGCTTTAACGAGTTTCAGGGGTTCTACCTCATATAGCTTATCGTTATTATGCAGCGAGGTACGAATAGCTACCAGTTCCACACCGATACCCTTATCGTTCAAACCCTTGGTATCCAGTTCTACTCGGATAGGATAGGACTCACCTACCGACGGCTGAGCAATGGCACGCAGTTCCTCGATGTTATTGTTCACAACCTCGATCTCATCCCAATGCTGAACCATATTGAGTTTCCAAGCGGCAATGGCTTTAGCCAGTTTATAATCATCCGCAACCAAAGCTGCATGACGTTTAGCCAGTTTATTATAGAACTTATCAAAATAGTCGTCCATCATACGCTTGGTGGTGAAACGCGGCGTGATCTTGGTCACGGAGTTCTTAATGGTCTGAATCCACTCAGGCGAGTAACCCTTCGAGTTGCGGGCGTAATACATGGGAATGATCTCACTCTCGAGCATCTGATAGATGGTAGCGGCATCCAAAGCATCCTGATGCGCTTGGTTCTCATAGGTGCGCTTATCGGTCAGTGCCCAACCGGCTCCCTTGACATAACCCTCCAGCCACCAGCCGTCGAGCACAGAGAAGTTGAGTACACCGTTCATCTGCGCTTTCTCGCCGGATGTACCGGAAGCCTCCAAAGGACGAGTAGGCGTATTGAGCCAGATATCCACACCGGATACCAAACGCTTCGCCAGACGCATATCGTAGTTCTCGAGGAAGATGATCTTACCGAGGAACTGAGGCATACGGCTGATCTCGATGATACGCTTGATGAGTCCTTGACCGGCGCCATCGGCGGGGTGCGCCTTACCGGTGAACAGGAACTGAACGGGATAGGACGGGTTATTCACCAGTTTATCCAAACGCTCAAGGTCGGTGAAGAGCAGGTGCGCACGCTTATAGGTAGCGAAACGACGGCCGAAACCGATAATGAGAGAATTGGCATTCATCTCGTTCAAAGCCCGAACGATGCGAGCAGGATCGCCTTGCGACTTCATCCAGTCCTCTTGGAATTTCTGCTTAATATAATCAATGAGTTTATTCTTAAGGAGCATACGGGTCGCCCACACTTGCTCGTCGGGTAGGTCGTTAAAGGCCTTCCACATCTCGGGGTTGGATTGGTCCTTATCCCAACCGGCGGGGAACGTCTTTTTATAGACCTCTTTCCACTCGGAGGCAGCCCACGTAGGCATATGAACACCGTTGGTAACATAATCCACATGCAGTTCTTCGGGGAAATAACCGGGCCAAACGGGAGCGAACATCTTCTTACTTACCTCGCCGTGCAACCAGCTAACACCATTTGCTTCTTGGCAGGTATTAAGGGCAAAGACGGACATGGAGAATTTCTCGTTATGATCCTCGGGGTTTTGACGTCCCAGACCAATCAGGTCATCCCACTCAATACCGAGTTTAGTAGCATAATCGGCCATATACTTATAGAAGAGGGACTCCTCAAAGTAGTCATGACCGGCAGGAACGGGCGTATGGCAAGTGTATAAACCGCTGGCGCGAACGACTTCCTTAGCTTCGTCAAAGCTCAAGTGTTGCTCTTGCACGAGGTCAACCAAACGCTGCAAGCCCATGAGGGCTGCATGACCCTCGTTGCAGTGATAGACATCCTTTTTGATACCTAATTTCTTGAGAGCAAGCATACCGCCAATACCTAACATAATCTCCTGCTTAATACGGTTCTCCCAGTCACCGCCATAGAGTTGGTGGGTGATCTGGCGATCCCATTCGGAGTTGAGTTCGTTATCGGTATCCAGCAGATAGAGGTTAATGCGTCCCACGGCCACCTTCCAAAGATAAGCGTTCACCACGCGCCCCGGATAGGGAACCTCAATAACCATAGGAGAACCATCCTCATTCTTGACCTGGACGAGGGGGAGGTTATTGAAGTTCTGGGCCTCATAGTTAGCAATCTGCTGTCCTTCGGGCGAGAGGGTTTGTGTGAAATAGCCATAACGATAGAGGAAACCGATAGCGGTCATATCGACATTGCAGTCGGAAGCCTCCTTAAGGTAGTCACCGGCTAAGATACCCAGACCGCCGGAATAGATCTTAAGCACATGGGTAAGACCATACTCCATAGAGAAGTAGGCGATAGAGGGTTTCTTGGTGGTGGGTTTAGCGTCCATGTAAGCGCGGAACTCGGCATAGGTCTTATCGAGTTGGGTCATGAACTGCGCATCCTCACTGAGTTGCACGAGTTTATCGTAACTAATGATATTGAGGAGCATGATAGGATTGGATTGAGCGCGATGCCAAGCCTCGTTATCAATATAACGGAAGATATTCTTAGCATCCGAGTTCCACACCCACCACAGGTTGTAAGCAATTTCTTGAAGTTTGTTGAGTTTTGCGGGTAATTTTGCGCGAACAGTGACTTCCTGCCACGCGGTTGGATTTACGTTACTAACTTTAATTTTCATATACTCAATATGTTTAAAAATAAGCTTCTACATTAAAAAGGGCACCCATCCGGGATGAATGCTCTTTTTGAATTGGTCGAGAAGAGGCGACTCGAACGCCCGACCCCCACGTCCCGAACGTGGTACGCTACCAACTGCGCTACTTCTCGTTCCCTACGGTCACTTCGATCGCTAAAGCGTGCTCGATTTTACCAATTGGGCTGCAAAATTACTGCTTTTTTATGACATATGCAAATATTTTTTACTTTTTCTTGCGAAAAGTGCGTTTTTTCTGGGTAGAAGGGGCCGATGAGGCCTGCGCAATGAGGTTTTCGCACTGTTCTTTGGTGAGAGTTGCCACGTCTATACTCTTCGGCAAACGGTAGTTGCCGGTCTTGGTTTTGATATAGGGTCCGTAACGTCCCTCAAGGACTTGAATGGTCTTCCAATCATGGATAGGTTCGGCTTTGGTTGCTGCCTGAGCGATAAACGAACGCACCTGTTCCTCGGTGAGCGTTTGAGGATCCGTTCCCTTAGGGATAGAAATAAATTGTCCGTCAAAACGAATATAGGGTCCGTACTTACCCTCTCCTACGAAGATGGTTTGTCCTTCAATTTCGATAGGATGCGGTGTATTTTCGTTTAATAGTTCGAGGGCCTCCGCCAGGGTGATGGTGAAGATAGATTGTCCCTTCTTGAGGGAAGCAAAGTCGGGTTTACCGTCATTGGGATCCTCACGCAGCACACAAGGGCCGGACTTACTGATTTTGGTTGTGACGGTGCGACCGGTAGCGGGATCGGTACCGAGTACACGTCCCTCCAGTTTGCCCTTAGGCACTTTAGCCACGAGGGGTTGAAAGCGCTTATAGAAATCGTCCACCGAAAGAGTCCACTCCTCTTTACCCTCTGCGATAGCATCAAAAGAGGCCTCCGACTTAGCGGTAAAGTCATAATTGAGGATATCAGGGAAAGCCTCAACGAGGAAGTCATTGGTAAGCACACCAAGGTCAGTAGGAACGAGGACGGCAGATTGGGTGTTGGTGGTTTGGGACTTGAGTTTCTCGGTCAATTTCCCATTTGATAGGGTGACGATCGTATAGTTTTGTTTGGTACCAGCGATAGAAGTTCGCTCAACGTAATGACGCTGCTGGATAGTCTCAATAATAGTAGCATAGGTACTTGGACGACCGATACCCAGTTCCTCCATTCGCTTGACCAGAGTAGCCTCATTATACCGCATGGGGGCCTTCTTGAACGACTGCTGCGCCACACCCGAACGGAGACGTAAGCGCTCGTTAGGAGACATAGCGGGAAGGAGAGATTGAGAGGCTGAGAGGCTGAGAGGCTGAGAGGAAGCATCTTCTTGATCGGAAGACTGGATATAGGCACGCATGAAGCCATCGAAAGTCATGACCTCGCCGGAAGCGCGGAAAGGATGATAGGGCTGAGAGGCAGAAAGGCCGATAGGCAGAGAGGCACTGATGGCGATATCGGTTTTTTCGACTTGAGCATCGGTCATTTGGCACGCGATGGTGCGTTTCCAAATGAGGTCATAAAGTTTGCGCTCGTCGGGGTTGCTTCCTGCCTCGTGTACCGACATATACGTAGGACGAATGGCCTCGTGGGCTTCCTGGGCTCCCTTAGAAGTAGTATGATACTGACGGGTTTTATGGTAGGAAGGTCCGTACAGTTTGACAATCTCCTCTTTAGCAGTAGCGATAGCGAGGGACGAGAGGTTGACGCTATCCGTACGCATATAGGTTATTTTACCGGCCTCATAGAGGGATTGCGCGAGGCGCATGGTCTTAGAGACGGGGAATTTAAGTTTACGCGCAGCCTCCTGTTGGAGAGTTGAAGTGGTGAAAGGAGGCGCGGGGGTATGGTTGACGGGATGTTTCGAGACCGACTCGACCTTGAATGTGCATTTAGGGAGTTGTTCGAGAAACTCGACAGCGGCTTTCTTGGTGACAAAGTTCTTATCCAGTTCAGCACGCAAGACGCTGGCATCGCCCGGGTTCGCTCCGGTAAACTCCGCCATAATCCGATAGACGGAGGTGAGGTTAAAGGAGGCTATCTCGCGTTCACGCTCGACAACGAGCCGCACAGCGACGGATTGTACACGTCCGGCGGAAAGACCGGTAGTTATTTTTTTCCAAAGGATGGGAGAGAGGTCGAAACCGACGATACGATCAAGCACGCGTCGTGCCTGTTGGGCATTGACGAGGTTATAATCGATATCGCGAGGGTTCTTTATGGCCTCCTGAATAGCCGTTTTAGTTATCTCGTGAAAAACGATACGTTTGGTTTTATTATCCTGTAGGTTGAGAACATCCTTGAGGTGCCAAGCAATGGCTTCTCCTTCGCGGTCTTCATCGGAGGCGAGCCAGACGGTGTCGGCTTTAGCGGCTTCGGAGCGGAGAGATGCAATAAGTTCTTGTTTCGTAGAATCGATGACGTAGTTGGGTTGGTAGTTGTGTTCAAAATCGATACCCATATTACTTTTACCGCGCCCTTCTATATCGCGTATATGACCTTGGGAGGAAAGTACCTTAAACTCGGGTCCTAAAAATTGCTCAATTGTCTTCGCTTTGGCGGGTGACTCAACAATAACTAAATTTTTACTCATTTTTTTGTATATATAAAATATATAAGGTATTTATGTGCTCATTGCCCATCAATAGGGCATTTTTCGTTTCGGGCTGCAAAGGTACAACATTTTTTTTATATGTGCAAATTTATTTTTTTTCTTGCATATATCAAAGATATTTAGTATCTTTGCAGCGTGAAAAAAAAATTTTACTAATTTATGAGCACTTACACAGTCATTGTTATCCTTTTGGTTTTGGTGGGAGTTGGACTTTTGGTTGCCGAAATGTTCCTGCTCCCGGGTTTTGGAATTGCCGGAGTATCGGGTTTTGGATTACTGATCGCGGCAGTAGTAGTCGCCTATTGCTACATCAGTCACCTCGCGGGACATATCACGTTAGCGGCGGTGCTGGCATTATCGGCTCTGGCCACGTACGGGTTCTTCAAGAGTCGGGCCATTGAAAAGATGAGTCTGGATACGAAGATTGACTCCAAGGTGGGACTGGCAGAGCCGGGGAAGAAGATTGAGGAACTCAAAAAGAGTTGAGAGTTGAGTGTTTAGAGTTGAGAGTAGTTTAAAGTTTAATAAGTAAAAGTAAATATTAATAACTAAATTTTTAAGATTATGGCAGCATTAGAAATTGTGGTGGTCGTATTAGCGGCCATATTACTGATTGTTTTTTTCTACTATGTACCGTTTATGCTGTGGATCAACGCCCAAGTGAGCGGCGTTCGCATCTCGCTGGTACAGTTATTCCTTATGCGCATCCGTAAGGTACCGCCCACACTGATTGTTAACTGTTTGATAGAAGCCCATAAGGCGGGTCTGACGGACGTGAAACGCGACGGGCTGGAGGCACACTACTTAGCCGGAGGTGATATCCAGCGCGTGACACACGCCCTAGTGAGTGCCAATAAGGCGAGTATTGATTTGACATTCCAAATGGCGACAGCCATTGACCTCGCGGGACGCGATGTGTTTGAGGCCGTACAAATGTCAGTAAATCCCAAAGTGATTGACACGCCTCCTGTTTCGGCGGTAGCCAAAGATGGTATTCAGTTGATAGCAAAAGCCCGTGTAACGGTTCGCGCTAACATCAAACAGCTCGTCGGTGGTGCCGGACAAGACACCGTCTTGGCTCGTGTCGGTGAGGGTATTGTAAGTTCGATTGGTTCAGCCACAAGCCACAAAGAAGTGCTGGAAAACCCCGATAGCATATCCAAGTTAGTGCTCAATAAGGGCTTAGACTCAGGTACGGCATTTGAGATCCTATCCATTGATATTGCGGATATTGATGTAGGTAAGAATATCGGTGCTCAGTTGCAAATGGATCAAGCCGAAGCGGATAAGAACATCGCCCAAGCCAAAGCCGAGGAGCGTCGTGCATCGGCCGTTGCTACAGAGCAAGAAATGAAAGCGAAGGCTCAAGAAGCTCGCGCCAAAGTGATTGAAGCAGAGGCACTTGTTCCGCAAGCGATGGCAGAGGCTTTCCGCAATGGTAATCTGGGTATCATGGATTACTACCGGATGCAAAATATACAGGCCGATACGACGATGCGCGAGACGATTGGAGGGAAAGAGAGTAAGCCTAAAAAATAGTGGAGAGTGGAGAGTTTAGAGTGTAGAGTTTAGAGGTGAAGGTAGCATTATTGCAATATCCGATTAAGTGGGCTGATAAGGCAGCCAATCTATGTGCTGCTACTGCCCATTTACTCGACCTAAAAGGTCGGGCGGATGTTGCCGTATTGCCGGAGATGTTCACCACCGGTTTTGCTACCGACCGCCCCGACTTGGCAGAGAGTGAACAGGGAGAAACGATAAGCACATTACAAGCCATCGCCGACGAATGCGAGATGATGATCGTTGGGTCCTTTATCTGCAAAGAGGGGGAGAAACTGTATAATAGAGGGTTCTTTATCCGTCCTTCAGCCGAAGCGGTCTTTGTAGATAAGCGGCACTTATACGGTCATGGAGGAGAGGATAAATTCTTTACGGCGGGGCAAACGAAACCCATCGTGGAGTATAAGGGAGTACGTTTTCGATTGGCTATTTGTTACGACTTGCGGTTCCCCGTTTGGTTACGACAAGACAAGAACAACCTCTACGATATATTGATTGTATGTGCCAACTGGCCTCAATGCCGAATTAACTACTGGGACATACTCGTTCCGGCACGAGCCACAGAGAACCAATGTTATATAGCAGCGGTCAATCCCGTAGGAGAAGACGATAAAGGGTTGCACTATAACGGGCACTCGGTGGCATACGATAGCCATTTGAAACCGCTTGTGCAGTTTGCCGATGACGAAGAGGGAACCAAGATTGCCGAGTTTGATATGGAAGCACTAAAGCATTTTAGGCAAGTGTTGCCGCTATACCGCGATGCAGACTAATTGGAAAATAAAAGAACTGAGTGAGGCGGAAAGGGCCTTATGCGAACAGTTGGCGGGAGAATTGCATATCTCTCATCTATCAGCCCAAATACTGGTGGATAGAGGGATTACCACCGTGGACGAAGCAAGGAGTTATATACGGCCAAGTCTCAATCAGTTACACGACCCATTCCTTATGCGCGACATGGACAAAGCCGTAGAACGACTGCACCAAGCCATTGAAACGGGCGAACATATACTCGTGTACGGCGACTACGACGTGGACGGCACGACCGCTGTGGCGGTGATGGTTAGTTTTTTGAGGCAGATAGGCGGAGAGGCGGAAGGGCAGAAGGTAGATTATTACATACCTGATCGGTGTACGGAGGGATATGGGATATCGTTTAAGGGAATTGATTATGCCAAAGAAATAGGGTGTACGCTCATTATTGCCCTGGACTGCGGAATCAAAGCCGTAGATAAAGTGGCCTACGCCCAACAAAAAAGAATAGACTTCATTATCTGCGACCACCATACCCCCGGAGACGAGATTCCCGCAGCCGTAGCCGTATTAGATATGGAGCGCAAGGACGACAACTATCCCTATAAGTTCCTGTCCGGTTGCGGAGTAGGATATAAACTTTGCCAAGCATATTTCCAAAAATATCTTACAGGCAAAGCCGATCCTTCAGCGCAGCGGTCTTACAGCAACAGCGGTCTTACAGCGTCAGCGGTCTTACAGCCCCTGCTGCAATATGTGGCGATGTCGATTGCTTCCGATATTGTACCTATCACCGGAGAGAATCGCATATTGGTGACCTATGGACTGAAAGAGCTTAACGAGCGACCCAAAGTGGGACCCAAGGCGATTATGGAAGTGGCGGGATTAGGAAGAGAGGCAGATGGGCAGAAAGGCGGAGGGGTGACGATTACGGATTTGATGTTTAAGATAGGGCCGAGGATTAATGCATGCGGACGAATGCGAAGCGGAATAGAGGCGGTGAACTTATTACTCAGCGAGAACGAAGAGGAGTCCCTGCTTTTGGCACAGGCGGTGGATGCCTACAATCAAGAACGGAAAGGCAAGGAAGATACAATCACCGAAGAGGCTTTGGCACAGTTGGCTACCGACCCGGAGAATGAACAAAAAGCAACAACGGTGGTGTATAATCCACAATGGCATAAAGGGGTAGTGGGAATAGCGGCAAGCAAACTGATTGAAACCCACTATCGGCCGACGATTGTGTTAACCGGCGGAGAGGCAGAAGGGCTGAAAGGCGGAGAGGCGGATAAGTTGATTTCGGGGTCGGCGAGGTCGGTGGAAGGATTTGATTTATATTCGGCGATCGATGCTTGTTCGGACTTATTGACAACCTTTGGAGGCCACCTCTTTGCAGCAGGACTGACCTTGCCGTTAGCCAATTTAGAGACCTTTAAGGTTCGATTTGACGAGTATGTAAGGGCACATATACTGCCCGAGCAGAAGCAACCCACACTCAACATAGAAGCCGAAATCGCGTTGGAGGATATAACACCGCAGTTCTTTAAGGTGCTGCAATGCATGGAACCCTTTGGACCGGAGAATCCAAGACCGCTGTTTGTGACACGCAATATGGTGAATAACCGATATAGTAAACGCTGCGGCAAGACGGGGGAGCACCTCAAATTGGATTTGACGGACGGAACGGCAGCCATTAGCGGAATAGCGTTCGGACGGGGAGATATGGCACTGTATATTCAGAACGGAAATAAAGTGGATGTGGTGTATGAGTTGGAGGAGAATGTATTCAATGGAGTGCGTTCGATTGAAATGAGAGTAAAAGATATAAGATATGTTCAGTGAAAGAGACACACAAGGCCCTATTCGTAGGAAGGGTAGTATTGAAGTAGTTTGCGGATCGATGTTCTCCGGAAAGACGGAGGAATTGATTCGTCGTATGAAACGCGCGAAATTCGCCAAGCAAAATGTGGAGATCTTCAAACCCACAATTGACACGCGCTATTCCGAGGAGGATGTGGTGAGTCACGACCATAACGTGATTCAGTCCACACCGGTGGATAGCAGTCAAAACATCTTGCTGCTGGCGGAAGGTATTGACGTGGTCGGTATTGACGAGGCCCAGTTCTTCGATATGGGAATCGTGGATGTTTGTCAACAATTAGCCGAACGCGGAATACGCGTCATTGTGGCAGGTTTGGATATGGACTATAAGGGTGTTCCGTTCGGTCCTATTCCTGCCCTGATGGCCATCGCCGAAGATGTGTATAAGACGCACGCCATCTGCGTTCATTGCGGCGACTTGGCTTATGTGAGTCACCGTCTTATCAATTCCGAAAAACGCGTTTTACTCGGTGAGACAGAGAGTTACGAACCCCTCTGCCGCGCTTGTTACGCCAAAGCCATTGCCGCAGAGAATTGAGGTCATATTACCCTTAGCGATTGCTCATACCTACACCTATTTGGTACCCGACAGCATGCAGTGCCCCCTACCGGGCACTCGTGTTCTTGTGCCATTAGGGAAGAAGGAGGTAGTAGGGATTGTGGGACGTGAAGAGTTGAAAGTGGAAAGTTTAAAGTTAAGGGAGATAATTGGTGCGCTGGATAAGGAACCGATGGCCACAGAGGAGCAGTTGAAACTATGGCGGTGGATGAGCGAATATTATATGTGTCCCATCGGTGACGTACTCGCCGCAGCACTGCCTGCCAAAGCATTGGATAAGACCTACTCCTTTGATCCCAATAAAAAACGTCGCGTCAAAATCCCCACTTATCCTTCAGCCGAAGGCGGTCTTTCAGTCCCACAGGGACGGTCTTACAGGGCTTTGCCCGGTCTTACAGTTGCACAGCAACGGTCTTTGTCCACAATACAAGAGCAGTGGAAGAATAAAGATGTGGTGCTGCTGCACGGGGTGACATCGTCGGGAAAGACGGAGGTGTATATGCACCTTATTGAAGAGACCTTAGTCGCTGGAAAGAATGTACTGTATTTAGTGCCGGAGATTGCCCTCACAACCCAACTAACCGAACGACTGGCCAAACACTTTGGGGAAAAGATGTACGTCTATCACTCGCGCATCACCGATGCACAAAGAGTAGAAATCTATAGAAGGCTATTATCTTTCAGCGACAGCGGTCTTACAGGCCATTTGATTGTGGGGGCAAGGAGTGCCGTTTTTTTGCCTATCACGAACTTGGGGTTAGTGATTGTAGATGAAGAGCACGAACCGAGTTATAAGCAGCAGGACCCTGCCCCGCGATATCATGCGCGGGCGGTAGCCATTATGGCAGCCAAGCAGCAGAAGGCGAAGGTGTTACTTGGTACGGCTACACCATCGGTGGAGAGTTATTATAATGCCACGACGGGTAAGTGGGGACTCGTAACGCTCAGTGAGCGTTATGCAGGATTGGCACTGCCCCATATAGAAATGATTGACTTGCAGCAGCAGTACCACCGCAAGGAGATGTACGACCATTTCTCGGACCCATTGGTAGCCCGCATCAAAGAGGAATTGAGCAAAGGAAAACAGATTATTCTCTTTCAGAATAGGCGAGGCTATGCTCCTTTTATTCAGTGTACCCAATGCGGTCAGCCGCCGCGGTGTCCCAACTGCGACGTGAGTTTGACAGTGCATATGCGCACCCGTCAGTTGGTGTGCCATTACTGCGGTCACACCATTCCATTACCTACCGCCTGTCCTCAGTGCGGCGGAGAGATGAAGATTCATGGTTTTGGTACAGAGCGAATAGAGGAAGAGGTTAATACGCTTTTTCCGGAAGCGAGGGTAGCACGAATGGATTGGGACACGACGCGGCGCAAGGACGATTATCAGACGATTATTGATTCGTTTGCCCGGCACGAAGTGGATATACTGATTGGCACGCAGATGGTGACCAAGGGATTGCATTTCGACGATGTGTCGCTGGTGGCGGTACTCAATGCAGACCAAGTGGTAGCACAGCCGGATTTTCGGTCAACGGAGCGGGCATTCCAGTTATTAGAACAGGTCTCCGGCAGAGCCGGACGCAAGGGAACGGAAGGACAAGTCTTTATTCAGTCTTTTGACCCCAAGAACGAGGTATATGCATTCGTAAAGCAACACGATTACGATGCCCTTTACCGCCAACAGATAGAGGAACGCAAGCAGTTCCGTTATCCGCCTTTCTATCGCCTCATAGAAGTGACGCTGAGGCATAGCGACAGTAATAAAGTCGAGAGTGCGGCATACTTGCTACAGCAGCTTATGGCCAAAAGTTTTGGTCAGCGGTGTTCCATTGTGTTGCTACCGGCGATTCAGCGAATCAATAATTTATATATAAGGAATATACGGTTACGCATCGAAGCGGATGCATCTATCAGTAAGGCCAAAGAGTTGCTACAAACCCATATAGACTATATCCATCTTATGCCCAATCTCAAGATGGTGCAGGTGCTGATGGATGTGGATCCGCTATGATTAGCGGCGCACCTTCATATAGAGGGCTATTCCGATAGCCAAGAAGACAAAGTTAGGTAACCACGCCGCCATGAAGGGGGACATAACACCCGTAACGGAGAAAGTGGTAGAAACGGTAGAGAAGAGGATATAAAGGGCGGTGAGTACGATACCGATGCCTAAGTTCTTTCCCATTCCGCCACGCACTTTCTTAGAGGACATGGTGACGCCCAATAGGGTGACGATGAAAGCACCCAATGCGGCTGCCAAGCGTTTGTGCCATTCAGTTTCAAAAGCCTCTATGTTTCCCGCCCCGCGAGCGGCTTGCTTAGCCATATAGGCACGCAGTTCAGGATTGGTCATACGCTGCGCCTCTTCAGCAGTGATAAAGAGTTCCTTGGGTTCGATAGGCAGGACAACATCCTTGCGGTAGCCCTTTTCCATGTTTTCTCGCATGCCGATAAAATCGCGCTCGACATAGTTCTCGAGGTGCCAGTTATAGGCAGAATCGTGTCGGATTCGGTCGGCGGTAGTACGAGAAGTGAGTGTTTTGTCATCAAACGTCTCAAGGGAAACGCGGTAACCGATACCGGTGCGCAGTTGGAAGGACTCCATATAAAGGACGGTGCCGGGTTCGACCTGCATCTGGATATTACGCGCATGTTCTGAAGTGAACTGCGAGATATATTTATCCTCAAAGGCAAGCATCTTGCCCGAAGAAACGGGAATGACGTAGCCACCGAGCCAGAAAGTCATCAAGCATAAGAAGAGGGCCGAAAGGAAGTAGGGCCACATAAGGCGTTGGTAAGACATGCCGGCAGAAAGCATGGCAATGATTTCGCTGTTTCCCGCCAGTTTAGAGGTAAAGAAGATGACGGAAATAAAGATGAACAGCGAACTGAACATATTAAGGTAATAGGGGAAGAAGTTAAAGTAGTAATCAACAACTATTTCCCTGAACGGAATCTGGTTCTCAAAGAAATCGTCCATTTTCTCGGTGACATCAAACACAACGGCAATACTGAGGATGAGTACGATCGAGAAGAAGAACGTACCCAAGAATTTGCCTATAATATAGCGGTCAAGCCGAGTGAATAATTTCATTAGTTTAGAGTGGGGAGTTTAGAGTCTAGTCATTAATCGAGGGATCATTTCGTCCTTCCAGGACTTGAAGTCGCCGGCAAGGATATGGTTACGGGCTTCCGTTACAAGCCACAGGTAGAAGGCTAAATTATGGATGGATAGTATCTCCAAACCGAGCATCTCCTCGGCGTGGATGAGGTGGCGCACATAGGCGCGGGTATATTCGTGATCGACATAAGAAGTGCCCTCGGGGTCGAGTTCGGTAAAGTCATTCTCCCACTTGAGGTTGCGCATGTTCATCACGCCGTTACGCGTAAATATCTGACCGTTACGGCCGTTGCGGGTGGGCATCACGCAATCGAACATATCCACTCCGCGTTCGATACCCTCGAGTATGTTCCAAGGGGTACCAACCCCCATGAGGTAGCGGGGTTTGGTGGTAGGAAGTATATCATTGACCACCTCTATCATCTCGTACATCACTTCTGCCGGTTCGCCGACCGCCAGTCCGCCGATGGCGTAGCCGTCTCTATCTAAGTCGCGGAGCCTTTTGGCAGCATCTTGGCGCAAATCGGGATAGGTACACCCTTGCACAATGGGAAAGAGGTGCTGTTTATAACCATAGAGATCTTGGGTCGAATCGAAACGGGCAATACAACGATCAAGCCAACGGTGGGTGCGATCCATGGAGTTCTTGGCATAGGTTTTGTCAGCCGTACCGGGACAGCACTCGTCAAAAGCCATCATGATATCAGCACCTATCTCGCGCTCTATGTCCATAACCGATTCGGGAGTGAACATAAGTTTGCGCCCGTCAATATGAGAGGAGAACTGCACACCATCCTCGGTCATCTTGCGTATTTCAGTTAGAGAAAAGACTTGGTAACCGCCCGAGTCGGTAAGGATGGGCTTGGTCCAACCTTCAAACTTATGCAGTCCGCCCGCCTGATGAAGGATAGTGGTTCCGGGACGCAGATACAGGTGGTAGGTGTTGCCCAAGATGATTTGGGCGTGAATATCGTCGTTGAGATCGCGCTTATGCACCCCTTTGACGGTACCAACCGTTCCGACCGGCATAAAGATGGGGGTCAGTATGTCGCCGTGGTCAGTGTGAATAACACCGGCGCGAGCGGCACTTTTAGTATCGGTTGTTAATAGATCAAAAAACATCCTTATTCTTTATTTCCCTACTCCTCTACCCCTCTACTCCTCTACACTCTATTATCTATCGGAAAAACAATCATCGGCTTAAACGCCTTCGCTTCCTCGGGGGTCATGAGGGCATAAGCCATGATGATAACCGTGTCGCCTACATGCATCAGATGGGCGGCGGCACCGTTCATGCAGATACATCCGCTACCGCGTTTACCGGCGATAACATAGGTAGTAAGGCGTGCCCCGTTGGTGTTATCCACTACGCTTACTTGCTCGCCGGCGATGATGCCGACAGCGTCCATTAGGTCCTCATCGATGGTGATAGAACCGATATATTCAAGGTTCGCTTCCGTGACCTTAACGCGATGAATTTTCGATTTGAGTATTGTTAAAAACATTTGCTTCGTTAAACCTGTTAAACTCGTTAAACCTGTTAAACCCACCATTTGGGCATGCAAAGTTACTACAAATATTTGAATTGTGCAAATTTATTTGCATATTTCGCCCAAAAGTTGCATTTTTATTTGGTCGTTTCAATTTTTTTTAGTAATTTTGCAGCCGAATTAACCTCCCGCTGCTTGATTGGTATCGGCAGGGGTTGCTAAATAGGATAGATTGAATATGAATGAGCAAAACGAAATAGTACTTTATCAA
>JAZRWG010000006.1:0-21207 GCA_045599545.1 Paludibacteraceae bacterium
GAACATTTAGATCTTATGCTACAAGCATACGCGTTGTTGTATTTTGATCGCCATCCCATTTTGCTACTGGACGAAATACAGAATATTGATGGTTGGGAGCATTTTGCACGCCGAATGGCTAACCAGAAATATCGCATCTACATAACCGGAAGCAATGCCAAGATGCTGAGCCGAGATATTCAGACCACTTTGGGTGGCCGCTATTTAGACCAACCTGTCTTTCCTTATTCCTTCCGCGAGTGGCTTGCTGCACAATCTATAGAACCTGCTGCCAATTGGCAGTACGGCAAGCAACGTCTGCTGATAGCACAAAAGGCAGATGAATATCTGACATGGGGAGGCTATCCCGAGTTGCTATTGTATAAAGGAAAACGCTCTTGGTTGAATAGTCTCTATGAGAAGATTCTATTAGGAGACATTATTCAGCGCAATGCCATCAAAAACGAACAAGCCATCCGTATGGCAATCAAACGATTGGCTGAGGCTATTCGTCAACCAATGACCTATAACAGATTAGCTAATCTTATTAAATCAACCGGTGTGAGCACCAATGCAACCAGTATGATTCAGTACATCGGTTATGTAAAAGATGCATGTATGCTCTTCACACTGGATAACTATGCCTCCAAATTTGTTGAAAAGGAGACCAGCAAAAAACATTACTTTGTCGATAACGGATTGCTGAACATATTTCTTTCTAATGGAGAAACCGCACTATTGGAGAACCTATGTGCCATTCAACTCTACAAGCGTTACAAAGAAGAAGTGTACTACTACCGCGATAATATAGAAGTAGATTTCTATATTCCTAAGCAGCAAATGGCTATACAAGCATGCTATTCACTATCGGCAGACCAAGATTCGAGCGACACATTCCAACGTGAGACCGAGGCATTGGTTAAGTTTAATCACTATCAACCATGTGGTCGAAACCTCATTATCACACACAATGAAGAACAAAATCTAAGCATTGAAGGCATAAATATTGAAGTCATTCCATTATGGAAATGGTTACTTGAGGATTTTTAGTTTTTTTCTCTACAATACTTCAAAGATCACATCCTATGTGCATCCACCTAAGTGGTTGCGGTATGGGCACAAAATATGCAGGCTTCGCTTGTCCGGCGAATCAGGCTCTCGCATTGCCCATTGTCCAGAAACAAGCATAGTGAAGCCCGCATAAACTCCCGTGGCGTTTATACGTCTGCATTTTTTCAAAAGAGGAAAATAACCTAATAATAAAAAACGCGGATTTCTGCTTTGCTTATCCGCTGTTGAGGTCCTGAGAATACCTAGTAACCGAATAAGCATTAGAAATCCACGCCGTGTATAGCAACCCATGCATAAAACATAGGCATAAATACACCCATGGACATCTACCACTTACTTGTTTTCGAGTTACTATTTGAAATTTCTCAGGTTTCAACAGTCAAAAACAAGCGTTAGTAAACGCCGTGCGATAAGTGCCGAAGCACGTCTCGCTTTACTATGTCCCGAAATCTCACCAAGGCGAGTTTAGCGAGAAGGACGCTACCCTCCCCTCACCCAGCGTGGATTCCGTTATGTCCCCTATTTAACGTCAGGGGGTGACGTGATTATTTGAAGTTACTTCGCTACGTTGATAGCGCGGACTTCGCGGATGACGGTAACCTTCACTTGACCCGGATAAGTCATCTCATCCTGAATCTTCTTGGCAAGGTCAAAACTCAACAGCTCCGTATCCTTATCCGATATCTTATCTGCTCCTACAATGACACGCAGTTCGCGACCGGCTTGCAAAGCGTAGGTCTTGATAACACCCGGGAAGGACATAGCCATGTTCTCGAGGTCATTGAGACGCTTAACATACGTTTCCACAATCTCACGACGAGCTCCCGGACGAGCGCCCGAGATAGCATCACAAGCTTGCACAATAGGTGCGATGAGCGTGGTCATCTCGCACTCCTCGTGGTGAGCACCAACGGCGTTGCAGATGTCGGGTTTCTCGCCATACTTCTCGCACAGTTTCATACCCAGTTCTGCGTGCGGCAGTTCCTCCTCGTTCTCTGCCACCTTACCTATATCATGCAATAAACCGGCACGACGAGCCGCCTTGGGATTGATACCCAACTCAGAAGCCATAACGGCACACAGGTTCGCCGTTTCACGCGAGTGCTGCAAGAGGTTTTGGCCATAAGAGGAACGATATTTCATCTTACCAATCAAACGAATCAGTTCGGGGTGCAGACCATGGATACCAAGGTCGATGGTGGTGCGCTTACCGGTCTCGATAATCTCATCCTCCACTTGCTTCTCCACTTTGGCCACCACTTCCTCAATACGTGCGGGGTGAATACGACCGTCCTGTACCAATTGGTGCAGACTCAAACGAGCTATCTCACGACGGATAGGATCATAACCGGAAATAGTGATCGCCTCCGGCGTATCGTCCACTACGAACTCCACACCCGTAGCGGCTTCCAGAGCACGGATATTACGTCCCTCACGACCGATGATGCGTCCCTTCACTTCCTCGTTATCAATATGGAAGACCGAAACGGCATTCTCCGCCGTAGTCTCGGAGGCTACGCGCTGGATGGTTTGGATAATAATCTTCTTAGCCTCGTTATTGGCATTGAGGCGAGCCTCGTCCATAATCTCGTTCACATAAGCCATGGCATTGGTCTTAGCCTCGTCCTTGAGAGCCTCGATGAGTTGTTTCTTGGCCTCTTCAGCGGACATGCCGGAGAGTTGTTCAAGTTGCTGCTCGGCTTGCTTGTGCATCTTTTCCGTTTCCGCCTGCTTGTACTCGATGGCTTTCTCGCGTCCTTCGAGTTGTTGCAAGGACTGATTCAGTTCGTTCTGCTGACGTTGCAGTTCGCCTTGACGCTGGTTCAGGTTCTGCTCGCGTTGGTTGAGCGACTGCTCCCGCGCTTGCTTTTTCTGTTCGTCTGCCCGAACGGCATTGTCATGTTCTAACTTGAGGGCGATGAATTTCTCCTTCGCCTCAATAATCTTTTGATTCTTGAGAACCTCCGCTTCTTTCTCAGCTTTGCGAATCATGCCTGCCGATGTATAGCGGAAGATCAAGAAGCAGATAACGGCACCTAATAACATAGCCGCCACTGCGATGATGATAGTTGTGATTGTCATTGTGATTTACGATTTAATAATTTACGATTTACGATTTATTGAATTATCTATCAATTGATTGATAGCTTGTATTTTCTTATCTACAGATGCGAGGTTCTTCTCGCGTTCGTCACTCTTTAGGTTCACGGCGGCCTCTAACGCCACATATAACCAAATCTTATCTATCGAAGCCGAAGGATTGCGACGCTGATAGACATGGTACCGCTCGTTGAGCAATTCAGCCGCCTCGCGATAGATAGGTTCCCTATCCGCCGGAATATTCAACGCCACGTTGTGGGTGTCGAGCTTAAGAACAATATGCTGTTGTCTTTCAGACATTTAGTGTTTGAGGACTTCGATGGCTTGATCAACACGGGCAATGAGTGCGGAGATCTGTTGCTTGGCTTTCTCCCTATTCTCGGGCGTGGCGGTCAAGGTATGCGCGGTGCGCAGTTGACGTAACTCCTGCTGCATGGCATTGAGTTCGCTATGCGAACGGACTATCTCCTGCCGTTGCTCATCATTGGTCGTTTGCAAGGCTTTATTGGCAGCCTCCAGTTCGGCACAACGATTGAGCAATGCTCGCACATTTTGCTCCAGTTGATCCAGCGAAGTCATTAGAAGCTGTAGCCTACACCAATACCCAGATTCGTCAAGAACTGAACACGCTCAGCAGACTCAACACGTTCCGTAGCTAAACCCTTATCATACACTTTATCAATCTTTTGACCATTGACGTACTTGAGGTCGGTATAAAGGGTGATATTCAACACTTTGAGGATCTGATAACTCAGCGTTACGTTCCAGTCTACATCGAAATTACCGAAACGACGACCATTATCACGGTAACCGGCTTGGCTATACAAAGTTTGAACATCTTGAGCTAAGGCTTGATACTCTGCTTCCGTAATAAAACCATTCAACTTACCATCGTTCACTCCGGTTAATTCGTACATTTGTACCTTATCCCACTGATAGGGAGTAAAGAGGCTGAGGTTGGACATCAAGGTGAGGTCTTTGTACTTGTAGTTCAACGCTGCCTTGATATTAAGACCTAACTCAGCGCGATAGTTACGAAAAACTTTGTTATTCTCTTTGTCGAAATACCAAGTACCATAAGACTCTTGGAGAGATTGACGAAGACCGTCATACAGCGGAGAAATCGGATAATATTCTGCGTACTTTTCATTCATCTTATCGCTCAAATACGCCGTGGTGATACGACCGGAAACGGGCGACATATAAAGGGAGAAGAAGTCCACCGGTTTGTAATCAAAACCGACCGAGATGTCCGTGTAAGACGGAGCAAGGATATTACTGATAATGGGATCGAAATTCTCATCACCGCTATAATTACGACCTAAGCCGAACTGCGTGTGGAAACCGGCATTCAGCGTAAGATACCACTTGGGTTGGAATGCCCAACCGAACTTGGTATCAAAGTTCAAGTGATCGGAAGTCTTTTGCAGTTGATCGTACTTTTGGTCGATGTAAGTCAGTCCGTAATCGACATCCAAAACAGCATCCCAACTGAGGTTATTCTTCTCATAACCTACGTTAAACTTACCAAAGATATCTCCTGCCACGTTGTTATTTCCACCGGCAGACCAGTTCACCATGCCGGTTCCGTTAGCGTTCAGTCCAATGACTCCGGAGTATTTCCAATTCTTAGGTTGTTCGGCCTCTTCTTGCGCAAAAGCCATCGTAAAAGTAGCTAAAGCTGCTACCATAAAAATAAATTTCTTCATTGCTTATTGATTATTGATTAATGATTATTTTATTAGTATTGGGCAGCGTCATACACCTGATCGGCGACATCGCTACCGGCTAATTTCTCTATGATACAGAAAGCGAAATCGGAACTTAGTCCGGGACCTTTCGCCGTGATGATATTGTGGGACTCCACTACGAGGCCACCCAGATAACTCTCGCCCAGATAGTTTTCAAAACCCGGGTAGCAAGTGGCTTGTTTGTCCTTCAAAATGCCCAACCGACCTAAAACAGAGGGAGCATAACAGATAGCCGCAATGAGTTTGCCTTCCTCGTTATGCTTGACCAACAATTCGCACAACGTGGAGTTGCTCTCCAGATGGGAAGCGCCGCCCGGAAGAATCAGCATATTAGCGTCACTAAAATCAATATTCTCCATCAATCCATCCGCCTGAACGGCTACATTATGTGCCCCTAATACCATCGGATGACCGGTGATACTAACGGTGGTCAGTTCAATGTTAGCGCGACGCAATAAATCGATAGTCGTAATGGCCTCTATCTCTTCAAAGCCATTGTCTAAAAACAAGTAGTTCATTCTTACTTCAATTTAAATGTATAGGTAATCGAACCCATCTGTAATGTGGGTTTATCGGTTGGCGTAAATTTAGCTTTCTTCGCCGCAGCAATAGCTAATTGCTGCAACGTATAATCTCCCGTATCCGTTCCCTTACCAACGGCAGCGGATACTACATTTCCATCTTTATCCACTTGGATATTAACCACAACCACGCCCTCCTTTTGGATGGTGGTAGTGGGTTTGGGCAGTTTACCCACGATGCCTCGTCCGGCAAGCGAGTAATAACTCTCCCCTATCGGGGCATTGCCCACGGTAGGATTACCCTTGTGCTCCTCGCCCTTTCCGGTGCCGCTGCCGGTAGTGGGTTCGTCCGAGGTTCCGAATAACGAGCCCATGGCATTAGCACGGGCAATAGCCTGCTGTTTGCGTTCGCGTTCGGCTGCTTCCGCTGCCTCTTTGGCTTTACGCTCGGCTTCCGCCTCAGCGATACGACGAGCCTCTTCTTCTCTTTGTTTGGCGAGCTGCAACGACTCCTCGTCCTCTTGCACGATGAGGTCATTATTCGACGGACGGGATGGTGCCGAGGGCTGCGATAATGCTTGCTCCTCTTGCGGTGCCGGTTCCTTGGCTTGCTCAAAACCACCGCCGTCTTCCGCGACCCCAAAAGCGACTTCTATTCCCTCATCTTCCAACACTTGGGGAATACCCACTTGCAAGAAGAAAAGCAACAGGAACAGCAGGATTAAGGTCACCGCTGTACCCACGGAAGCGTATATATGTGATTTGGTTTCAATCTTCATCGTTTGGTAGCCAAAACAATTTTCATTTTATACTCGTTGGCAATATCCAACACTTTAACTACCTCCTTGTAGGCAATGTCTTGATCGGCATGCAAAGCCACATACATCGTGGAATCCTGCTGCTGAATACTGCAAAGATACGCCTCCAAGTCGTCCGGTTCGATAGCAATCGGTTTTTCCTTCCCTAATGCCACAAAGTAATTCCCCACATTATCAATGCTCACCTTCGCCACCACTTGACGGGTGGACGTTTTGGCACGCGCCTGAGGAAGGTTTATCTTCATATCATTGGGAGAGGACATCGTGCTGGCCATTACAAAGAACAGCAACAGCAGGAAAATGAGGTCCGTCATAGACGACATTGCGAACGTGGCCTCTACTCTATTTCTACGTTTAAACATAAGGCGACAGTCAGAAATAATTAGGCGGGTTCATTCATTAAGTCCATAAACTCCATCGTCTTGGCCTCCAAGCGACGAACCACGCGGTCAATACGAGCCACAAGGAAATTGTAGGCAAACATAGCCAAGATGCCGACAATAAGGCCGCCGATGGTGGTAACCATGGCCTGGTACATGCCTTCGCTCAGGGCACTCATCTCAATGATACCACTAGCATTCTGCGCCATATTATAGAAGGTTTGAACCATACCTAAAACGGTTCCCAAGAAACCAAGCATCGGGGCTCCGGCAGCAATAGTAGCCATGATAACGAGTCCCTTCTCCAGGTTCGCAACCTCAAGATTACCCGTGTTCTCCACCGCTACTTGTACATCCTGCATCGGACGGCCGATACGGGTAATACCCTTCTCAACGAGGCGAGCCGTAGGCGTATTAACGGACTTACATAGTTTTTGCGCCGACTCGATATTGCCATCGTGAATAAAATCACGAATACGGTTCATAAAACTCTTATCATCCTTACCGGCCGCGGTGATAATTACCATTCGCTCAATAAAGATATACAAAGCCCACGCGAGTAGCACGCCGAGCACAATCATAATCCAGCCACCGTATTGGGCCATTGTAAACAAGTTCATCGATTCCTGAACCGATTCTTCCATCACCGCCTCCTGAGGCAGCATTTCAAGGGTGTCAACAATTTGTAATAGCATATAAATATCGTTTAATAGTTTGTTCTATTCCTAAATAGAGGGCATCCGCAATCACAGCGTGACCGATGCTCACTTCATCTACCCACGGGAAGGCCGCCACGAAAGCCCCTAAGTTTCTCAAATTAAGATCATGACCGGCATTGAGCCCCAATCCTACTTGTTTGGCCATCTCAGCCGCAGGGCGAACCGATTCGATGGCCGCCTTCGGGTCCTTATCGTACAACTCCGAGAAGGGGCCGGTATATAACTCTACCCTATCCGTTCCCGTGCCCACAGCCGCTTGAACCATCTTAGGATCGGCATCCACAAAAATGCTCACGCGTATCCCGCGCGAATGAAAAAAGGAAACGATAGCGCGTAACTCATCCTGATGGGCTATGGTATCCCAGCCATGATTGGAGGTAAGCTGAGAAGGATCATCCGGAACGAGCGTGACCTGCGTAGGCTGCACCTCGCTCACTAATTGCATAAAGGCCTCGGTCGGATTCCCCTCGATATTAAACTCGGTGGTAATCAGTTTTTTTAACGCATAAACATCCGACCGACGGATATGCCGTTCATCGGGACGAGGATGCACCGTAATGCCCTGCGCGCCAAAGCGCTCACAGTCCAAAGCGAACTGCTCCACATCCGGCAGATTTCCACCCCGCGCATTACGCAACGTAGCCACTTTATTGATATTAATACTGAGTCTTGTCATAAAAACGCGGCAAAATTACAAAATTTTTTGGACATTTGCAAATTTTTTTGTATTTTTGCAGCCGAATTTTAAAAAATAAGCCTATGACAGTTGCAGTTTTTGGAAATTCAATGAAAGTAAACATGCCTGACGAAGTCGGTCATGTGCTTGATTTCTTACAGCGTCGCGGAGTAGATGTAAGGCTCTCCAATGAACTTCGTCAGGAACTCCATCTGCGCGAATATGCTCCCTTCCCGGAGGAGTGGGTTTTAGATAACGGCGAGTGGCGACCCCAGAACGGCGAAGCCATTGATTTTGCCCTGTCCATCGGAGGTGATGGTACTTTCCTTACCACCGCTGCCGCGATTGGAGATAAGAATATTCCCATTATCGGTATTAATATGGGGCATTTAGGTTTCCTTGCCGATGTGCAGACCAAGAACGTAGATCTTATCATGGAGCAACTCGTTGCCGGAAAGTACACCATTGAGCAACGTGCGCTGTTGCAAGTGAGCGGTTCCGAAGGGTATCATATTTCCAATCCCAATGCCCTCAATGAGGTGGCCGTTCTCAAACAAGGGTTGAGTTCCATGATTACCGTGATTGCCAAACTCAATGGGGAGGAGGTGATTAACATGGAAGCCGATGGCTTAGTTATCTCTACTGCGACGGGAAGTACCGCCTATAACCTCTCGGTTGGCGGTCCGATCATGGTACCGCAAGCGCGAGGTATCATTATCGCTCCTATTTCCAGCCATAGTTTGTCGGTTCGCCCACTCGTTATTCCGAACAATTGGAAGATAGACCTCAAGGTATCTTCACGTAATCGAAACTACATGCTTTCCATTGATGGTAGGTCGCAGATCTTTCCGGATGACATGAATTTGCATATCGAAAAAGCCCCCTATACGATTAAGGTCGTACAAGTAGGTGAAAACAGTTTCATGAACTCATTAAAATCCAAAATGTTGTGGGGAGTCAATTAAGAATCGTTTACATGGGAACGCCCGATTTTGCCGTGGCAGGATTGAAGGCTTTGGTGGAAAATAAGTACAACGTAGTGGCCGTTATCACGATGCCGGATAAACCCGCCGGAAGAGGGCACCAGATACAGTATTCTCCCGTCAAACAATACGCCTTGGAGCAAGGCATTGACGTGCTCCAACCGGAGAAACTCAAGGATCCCGATTTCGTAGAGCAACTGCGTTCCTATCACGCTGATTTGCAGATTGTTGTTGCCTTCCGCATGTTACCCGAAGTAGTGTGGACCATGCCCCGCTTGGGTACTTTTAATCTGCATGCTTCGCTCCTTCCGCAGTACCGCGGTGCTGCCCCTATTAATTGGGCGGTGATTAACGGAGACAGTCAAACCGGTGTCACCACGTTTATGCTCAAGCATGAGATTGACACAGGGGACATGATATTGCAAGAAAAGATTACCATCGGGCCGGACGAGAATGTAGGTTCGGTTCACGACCGATTGATGGACTTGGGAACGGGACTGATCCTGCGCACCGTGGATCTAATTGAGACCTCCGACCGAACGGGAACGCCGCTGCCGACCACACCGCAACCCATCGTGGAAGACTTGCGCCCTGCCCCCAAAATCTTTAAGGAGACGTGCGAGATTGATTTTAGCAAGACCGCTGCCCAGATACATAATTTCGTTCGCGGACTCAGTCCCTACCCCGCAGCGTGGGCGAACCTCACGATTAATGGTGTGCTTTACGAAAACGTCAAAGTCTTCCACGTCACTCCTCTCCCTACTCCCCTACCCCCCTACTCCCCTACACCCCTTACTATCCCCTGTGCAGATGGTTATGTAACGATAGATGAACTGCAACTGCCGGGCAAGAAGCGAATGGATGCCAAAGCACTTTTGAATGGTTTACGAACTCATTGATAAATATTACGGCAACAACCCCGAACTAAAGCATATCTTGGTCACGCACAGCGAGCAAGTGAGGGATCGTGCCCTGGCGATTATTGACGCCCACCCTGAATGGAAGGTAGATCGGCAGTTTGTGGAACAAGCCGCTATGCTGCATGACATAGGTATATTTCTGTGCAATGCACCTAAGATATATTGCACGGGTACGCACGCGTATATAGAGCACGGCTATTTAGGAGCAGAACTGCTACGTAAAGAAGGCTTACCCCAACACGCCTTGGTCGCCGAACGGCACACGGGTACGGGTATCTCCTTAGACCAAGTCTTGCGCGAAGAGTTGCCTATTCCGGCGCAAGATTATTTGCCTATTAGTTTGGAAGAGAAGATTATTTGTTATGCCGATAAGTTTTACTCCAAATCGCATTTAAGCGAGGAGGTGGAACTAAGTAAGATTCGGCACAATATCTGGAAATACGGTCACGATGCCATCGTTCGTTGGGACGAGTTAACGGAACTGATGGGTGAAACCGATAGAAAATAATTCCTTGAATTGTAATTTAGCTTTTTCGTCACCCTCCAGGATGATGGTATTGTCGTATCTGGGATGCAACGTCAAACGCGCCGAGAGGAAGCGATTGATAATAAAATTACCCGTAACCTCTAAATCGACCTCTACGCGGTTGTAATTTGTGTACATATAAAAACGCGTATCCAACATAAACTCACGAACGGGCTTCCAAATATAATCCACACGCAACGAGGAACCAATCTCACTCAATAGATTCCTACCCTTCTCCACGCCGAAGTCGTTGGGATTAGTACGGATGGTGTCTTGCACATAAATCATTTTATAGGCCAGCGGGTTGAGCGTTATGCTCAATCCTTGCACCGGACGGAAGTCCACACCGGCAGCGAGGTTAAGACGGATAGGCGAGGCAAAAGCCGTTTTCATCAGGTTCGAGTTCTCTTGGTAGGTAGGAAGCAGATTCATCATGTATTCGCCCGATAGAATGACGTGCATATCCTTATAGAACTCATATCCGGCTTTGGTATAGAGGCGGAAATAATCTTCTGTCGTATTCACCTTATGACAGGTATCTCCGCTGACGGTCGAGAAGCCTCCGCGCCATTCGCCGGTATTCTGCCAGGTAAATCGATTGGATTGATAATTGATAAAACCTTGCGCTATCCCTAACATAGCAAAACTCGTAGCACCGCCTTGGTACCAGTTTTTGGTAACGTAGTTCTGCGTCATCTGCACCATCACGGTAGCACCCTTTCGCCAAGGCGATTTATAGTCTCGGATGGCAATAAGCACATCCTCTCGGTCGGCTTCGGCATCCTTAATCCACGATTTCTCCACGGCTAAACGCGCCACAGAGGGCGGCAAGATTACGATATCTTTATTTATCGTTTTGAGGGAATCCAGTAAAATGGAATCTTGACGAATGGAATCCAAACGATGTTGCTCTAAAAGGGCGATTTGGAAAAGCGAATCGTTTTCTGCGAGTTGGCGTGACTGCTCCGCCACTAAGTCAAGCAGATAATCATCCAAGTTAACCGTAGAGGGCATATCCTGCAAACGGATAGTATCCGGATGAGTATATATATTTTGTGCTGTCGCAACAACAGCACAAAATAAAAGCACTATGAACACTCTCGCTTTCAACTCTAAACTTTAAACTAACGCGTACGGCAGGCAGAGACCACAAGGTAAACACCCCAAATAATGAGCGGAATCGATAACACTTGTCCTTGATTGAGGAGGAAATTATCCTCGAATGCCTCTTGGTTAAACTTAATAAACTCCAAGACAAAGCGCGTTACAAAAACGATGAGCAGGAACACACCGAGCAGCAAGCCCTTCTTCTTATAGGCGTCGAACTTCCAATACAAGATCCACGTCACGATGAAGGCCACAATGCAGTAGAGCATCTCGTAAATCTGGGTCGGGTGACAGGGCACTGTCTGTCCGTCACGAACAAAGATAAATCCCCACGGCAGCGAGGTCGGTTCGCCATAGATCTCGGAGTTCATCAGGTTACCAAAACGAATGAGGGTAGCCGTTATGCACACTCCGACCACGAGGCGGTCTAATATCCACACCATCGAGGTATGAAACTCGGGGTGTTTGCTGAAATGTTTCTTATTGAGTAACCACGAAGCCACAATCAAACCCATTGCTCCGCCGTGACTGGAGAGTCCGCCTTCCCAAATTTTGAGAAGTGCCAACGGGTTCTCTATATAAGGGTTGCGATAGTGGATATTCCAAGCCAAGAGTTGGATAGGATCATTCGTGTAATGCCACTCATAGAACCAGCAGTGACCCAGACGGGCACCGATGATAACGCCTAACGTCATCCACCAAAAGATCTTCTCCGGCCAATCCTTTGGGCACCCCTCGTGGGCATAGAGTTTCACTTGGACAAGGTAACATAAGTAGATACCCAATGCCCAGCACAAACCGTACCACCGCGGTCCGCCGTCACCTATCGGGAAGATAATCGGATTAACATCCCAAACTATAGACAATAAACTTTCCACTTACTTTAAACTTTACACTTTACACTACTCAAGTCTGCCATGGCACTGCTTGTATTTCTTACCCGAACCGCACGGACACGGGTCATTCGGACGCGGTTTCTTATCTACTCGAATGGGTTCAGGACGCTGTTGCTCACGCGTATCACGCCCTGCCGCAGCGGCTTGACCACTGGCTTGGGCGGCCCGTTGAACGGCATCCTTCTGCGTGCGGTAACGACTGTAATCGGAACGCTGTTGAGCCGCCGCTTGCTGTACGCCTTGCGGTGACTGAACGGGTATCTGACCACGCAGCAAGATGGCAATCGCACGACGATTGAAACTATCGAGCATCTGTTGGAAGATATTAAACGACTCTAATTTGTATATCAACAGCGGGTCTTTCTGTTCGTAGGAAGCGTTCTGTACGCTCTGCTTGAGGTCGTCCAACTGACGCAGATGCTCCTTCCATTCGTCATCAATGACATAAAGGATCATCCGTTTCTCAAACTCCTTGACCACCTCTTTACACTCCGTATCGGCGGCGTTCTTGAGGTTGACCGAGATGTTATACACTTTCTTACCATCGGTAATGGGAATGAGTATATTCTCGTACATCGCGCCCTTCTCTTTGAACACGTTTTGAATCACAGGATTGGCAACGGTCATGAGTTTATCCATTCGACGCTTGAAACTCTCAATCGCCGCTACCGCCAGTTCTTCACTGAGTTTATCGGCTTTCGTTCCGCGGAAATGTTCCTCATCAAAAGGCATCTCCATGGCAAAGACTTGCATGACATCGAAACTCAAGCCTTCATAGTCTTGACTATCGCGGGCTTGGGCGATGATATTCTCCGCCGTGTCGTAGATCATGTTCGTTATATCCACGCCGATACGCTCTCCCATGAGGGCGTGACGACGCTTGCCGTAGATGAGGTTACGTTGTTGGTTCATCACATCATCGTACTCAATCAAACGCTTACGAATACCGAAGTTATTCTCCTCCACTTTCTTTTGGGCACGCTCAATAGAGTTGGAAATCATCGAGTGCTCAATCATCTCGCCTTCTTGGAAGCCCATGCGGTCCATCACGCCCGCGATACGCTCGGAACCGAACATTCGCATCAAGTCATCCTCCAGACTGACATAGAACACACTCGAACCCGGGTCTCCTTGACGACCGGAACGACCACGGAGCTGTCTATCTACACGACGACTCTCGTGACGCTCGGTACCGATGATTGCCAGACCGCCCGCCTCTTTCACTTCGGGGGTCAGTTTGATATCGGTACCACGACCCGCCATGTTCGTGGCAATGGTCACCATGCCCTTACGACCGGCTTCCGCCACTACCTCTGCCTCGTGCTGGTGCAGTTTGGCGTTCAGCACTTGACAAGGTATATGCCGTAGGTTGAGCATGCGACTGAGCAGTTCACTGATCTCGACCGAGGTCGTACCTACCAGTACCGGACGACCGGCCGCACGCAGCATCTCTATCTCATCTATAACGGCGTTGTACTTCTCGCGCTTGGTGCGGTAGATACGGTCGTTCATATCCTCACGCGCAATCGGTCGATTGGTGGGGATAACAACCACGTCTAATTTGTATATATTCCAAAACTCACCCGCTTCGGTCTCGGCGGTACCGGTCATGCCCGATAGCTTATTGTACATGCGAAAATAGTTCTGGAGCGTGATGGTGGCAAACGTCTGCGTTGCTCCCTCGACTTTCACATTCTCCTTGGCTTCCACGGCTTGGTGCAGACCATCGGACCAACGGCGACCCTCCATAATACGACCCGTCTGTTCGTCCACAATCTTGACCTCGTTGTTATCGATGATATAATCCACATCCTTCTCAAAGAGCGTGTAAGCCTTGAGCAACTGATGTACCGTGTGAACGCGCTCGGACTTGATGGCATAGTTCGTCAGAGCCTCATCTTTCTTCTGCTGCTTCTGTTCGGACGTAAGCGTGGCATCGTTCTCGATCTCCGCTATATCACTTCCCACATCGGGCAGAACGAAGAACTGCGGGTCCTCGGTATTACCCGTCAAAGTATCTATACCTTTATCGGTTAGTTCGATTGTCTTATTCTTCTCGTCAATCACGAAGTAGAGCGGATCGGTGGCAATATGCATGTTCTTCTCGTTCTCTTGGAGATAGAACTCCTCCGTCTTTTGCAGGCGCACTTTATTTCCCGTTTCGCTAAGGAACTTAATGAGGGCTTTGTTCTTGGGCATTCCCTTGAAGGAACGGAACAGAGCCAACTCACCTTCCTCACGCACTTTCTCGTCCTCACTGACCATCTTTGCTTTCGCTTCGGTGAGGTATTGCGTGGTGAGGTTCTGTTGGGTACGAACGAGCAACTCTACGCGGTGCTTATACTCGTCATAGTACTGCTCCTCGTTCTTGGGTACGGGACCCGAGATGATAAGCGGCGTACGGGCATCATCAATGAGCACCGAGTCCACCTCGTCCACGATGGCGAAGTTATGTCCGCGCTGAACGAGGTCGAGGGGCGAGATAGCCATGTTATCACGTAGGTAGTCAAAACCGAACTCATTATTCGTACCGAAGGTGATATCGCAGGCATAAGCCTTGCGGCGTTCGTCGGAATTGGGTTTGTACTTATCAATGCAATCCACCGTTAGTCCATGGAACATATAGATAGGCCCCATCCACTCGGAGTCACGCTTGGCCAAGTAGTCATTGACCGTCACGATGTGCACACCCTCATGCGTCAAGGCATTAAGGAAGACGGGCAGCGTAGCCACGAGCGTCTTACCTTCACCGGTAGCCATCTCCGCGATCTTACCCTCGTGCAGAACCACACCACCGATCAGTTGGACATCGTAATGCACCATATCCCACGTTATCTCGTTGCCGCCGGCGGTCCAGTGATTGCAATAGATAGCCTTGTCACCTTTGATCTCCACAAAGTCGTAACGGGAGTCCGCAGCCAGGTCTCTATCGTGGTCGGTAGCCGTCACCTCGATGAACTCGTTTTGCGCAAAGCGGCGAGCGGTCGATTTGACAATGGCAAAGGCTTGGGGCAGGATCTCCATCAAGGTATCTTTGTAGATGTCCTTAATCTCTTTCTCTATCTTATCCACCTCGTTATAGACCTTTTCGCGCTTGTCTATCTCCAACTCCTCAATGCCTTGTTTGAGTTCAACAATGCGGTTCTTTTGATTGGTCACTCTCTCTTGGATAAGACGCATCAGGTCCGCCGAACGCTGACGCAGACCGTCATTATCAAGAGCGTCTATTTGTTCGTAGGCGGCTTTAATTTTCTCCACATACGGCATCACCTCACGCATATCGCGCTGCGCTTTATTGCCGAACAACTTACTGATTAACTCTATAAATGTCATATCTTAATACTACTTTCAACTATTAAACTAGTCGGCTTCTTTAAACTTTAAACTTTAAACTTTAAACTTTACACTTTTTCTTCTTCGTCACGGGCGCAGCACTCTGCTCGAGCCAAGCGATGGCTTGTCCCTTGGCAATCATCTTCCCTTGTTGGGCAGCGATGCCTGCAATCTTGCAGTTAAACGGAGCCACCACCGGTTCGATGCCGTGGGTCGTTTGTAGGTAAGCCATCACGCTGCCTTGTGCAAAGAACGTGCCCAATGCGGGAGCCTTGCTCTCTTCGTCGAAATCCAACTCCCAAGCCACACGACCATTGGCCGGAGCCTCTAACGGTTCGGTGTTGGGGTGCAGGATGGCTTGCTTGTCCTCCGCCGAGAGGAAAACGATTTGTTTACCGGCTTGGGCGGCTTTCTCCATCCGCTCGAGGAGGTCTTTATTGAACTGCTCCTTCGCTTGACCCGACTTATACTCGCGGTACTGTTTCTCGTGCATGGCGAACTCAAACAGCTCCTCGTTGTCTTGTCCATAGTCCCAGCCCAGTTCGTTCATCTCTTTCTTGAAGCGGTCGAGCTCGTTGGGATACAGTTTTTGCGGGTCGCCCTTGTAGAACTCCAACCCTTTCTCTTTGGCCAGAGCGATAATCTCGGGAGCCAACTTACCCGGCAGTTTACCCGACTTACCTAAGATCATGCCCCACATCGCGGGATCCATGCGAGTAAACGGTTTCTCGTCCATGGACTTGCTATAGAGGTTCATCAAAGCGGCATTCTTGACGTATTGCGAGAACGGCGTTACGAGACACGGGGTACCGAGCATAGGCCATATACGCTGCACTTCGTTGAACAGTTCCACGAGCAACTCATCTTCGGTCAGTTCGTGTGCTCCTTTCTTGCGCAGGTTGGCATTGATGGCAGCGTGCATACCCTTGAGGTCGGCCATGAGCGAACCCATCATACCACCGGGCAGACCGCAACCCACGAGCAGCGAACTCATCAGGCTGTTCTTGGGGTCAATCCAGTAGCCTAAGAAGTCGTCCATAAAGGACTGCGTGAGGGCACGGGCTTGCATATAGGCGTTCATATTAATATCTTTCACAAGGAATCCTGCATCCCGAAGCATAGCTTGAATGGTGATCACATCGGGGTGAACCTTACCCCAAGAGAGGGGTTCCATGGCTACGTCGAGCACGTCACCACCGGCTTTGGCTACTTCGAGCATCGAAGCCACCGAGAATCCGGGACCCGAATGACCGTGATATTGGATAATGATTTCGGGGTGCTTCTCTTTGATCGCGCGAACGATCGTTCCGAGCATTTCCGGACGACCGATGCCTGCCATATCCTTAAGGCATATCTCTTGCGCACCGCCTTCGATGAGTTGTTCCGCGAGGTTGATGTAATACTCCGCCGTGTGTACAGCCGAATAGGTAATACACATGGTAGCCTGTGCGGTCATGCCCGCTTTCTTGGCCCATTTGATGGAGGGGATGATGTTACGCGGGTCATTCAGACCGCAGAAGATACGGGTTATATCCGTTCCTTGGGCATGTTTGACTTTGTACATGAGTTCGCGCACGTCCGCCGGAACGGGATTCATGCGGAGAGCATTCAGTCCGCGGTCAAGCATATGGGTCTTGATACCCACCTCGTTAAAGGGTTTGGTAAAGGTACGAACGGCCTGGTTGGGGTTCTCTCCATAGAGGAGGTTGACCTGTTCCATGGCACCGCCGTTGGTCTCTACGCGGTCGAAGCACCCCATGTCAATGATGACAGGTGCTATCTTTGCCAACTGATCCTTACGCGGGACGTACTTTCCGCTGGATTGCCACATATCTCGGTACACCAACGAGAATTGCACTTCTTTCTTACTTTCAATTTTCTTTGCCATAATATCTTATATTTTAATTACTTTCAACTTTTAAACGATCACCATTGGTAGGCGAACCCGACGGCTACGCACTGTTGGTGCGGGTCGTATAGTCGCGTAATGTTCACATCGCCGTCTTTACCTTTATCCATAGCGCTATCATTAAAGATGTCGTTAATCTCGGCGTGCACGAGCCAATGGCCCCAGGTTTTCGACAACCTCATATTAGCCGAAAAGCAGTCTCCTATGATTTCGCTATCCGTCCAAATGGCGGAGTTATAAATCAGTTTAAAGGATAGCGCCCAACCGCTGGAAAAATTAAAGTTATTGGCTATGGCCAAGTTTCCAGTTAGACGAGCTTGGAGAGCGTCTCCTTGATGTTGCAATTTATAAAAAGTGTTTCCTGTAAAAAAGAGCGAATACACACCCACCTTGTAGCATAGTAGCAGATTGAGGTTGAGGACATTGGTAGGCTTGCTGTAGTCATTTTTATAGGTAGTATAGACTGTTCTCCACTCCGCATCTTCACGCATAACTTGCCGAATAGGATTCATCACATGCAAATAACTCATTCCCACATCTAAAAGGAGATTATGTTTCTCGTTTCGGAAGTCATAGCTATAATCTAAGTCGGCATTATACACTTGTGTTGCACTTAAGTCCGGATTGCCCCTATAGTACTTGTCCTGCTTTTGGTTGTAATACATAATCGGACTGAGTTGTTGAACTGTAGGACGAATCAGACTACGAGAAGCCAAAGCGCGTAGGTTATGGTGGGGCACCACTTGCCAGTTGATGTTGATATTAGCTACCCAATCATGAGAACGAACCACATGCGTTGTATCATTGGAATCTACTGACGCACTTAATTGGCTACCGATTGTTTGTTTTTGGTATTGATAACGGGCACCTGCTTGCAGTGTCAAGGTCTTGTAGTAATAGGAGAACTTAAAGAACGGAGACACATAATGACTTATGTTTTTGTAATTGAGCACCGACTCTTCGGAGCGGGCACCTAATCTATATTTATTCTCTTTGTTATTCAGTTCGGAAGCTCTCAATTGGTAGTTTGCACCGCCTTCTAACTCTAAGTAATGGTCATCGCTCCAACGCCCTATCTCGTGTTTCGTTTTCAATTCAGCACCCAACTGATGAGGCGCATTATAATCGTCTGCCTTATAGTAGCGGACTTGACCAAATTGCTCGGATATGGAACAATAGTAATCCACATCGTAAAAAGTGGTACTTATATTTTGGTTAGGTGAATAGTCGTAGTTAACCGAGGCATTAATCGTTCCCTTATTACTGAAGGTATGTTTATAATTAAATTTAGCCACCACATTCAGTTTACCGGTTTCGATGAGGGCCGTATCTACACCTAAGAATCGCTCCATGTTCCATTTTCCACTCTCATATCGCACCTTTCTCCCATCCACGGGACGGTCTTGACATAATGCAGCATAACCATTATTGTTCACATAAGCATAACTCTCCCACACATTAATCTTCACTTCGTCACTGTTGGTGCGATATTTAGCCTCAAACTTAGCCGTTTCAGCCATATATCTGGAATCCGTAGTATCATAGGACATCAATATAGAAGAGGGAGAAATACGCTCTGTATAAGAAATGATGGTAGGATTATAATACTCCATCATCACACTTCCTTTGATGGCCCATTTATCTTTCTTATAACTCATCAGCACGGAGGGCATCACGTTCCACTCTGTAGAGCCATCCAGCATCACATCGCCATGGAACCCTTCTTCGGGCGCTTTCATTTTGATATTGATCACACCACCCTGTCCGTTTTTCTGGTCACTAACGGAAGGAGAGGTAGAGATCTCTATCACATCTACTTCGGCAAGGATTGTCTGAGTCAACACCACATCAATACTGCTTCCCACATCCTGACCATCTACCTGTACCGAGTAATTATCAATTATATTTTCCGAACTACGGTTGAGTAGGTCAGGCATGATGTCGAGTGCATCGCGCACGTTAGCGGATGAATTGAGTGCGAGTTGATCTACGTGTACCACCTTCTTATCGGGCTTAATCTCGACGATGTTCTGCGCTTGCGCGCCTGATAGTGCGCCTGCTAATAGCACGCTCACGAGCAATAATATAGGACTTGTTTTTCTCATTTTTTCCGTTTTACTCCATTTTAGTGTGCAAAGATACAACAAAAATTTGGAATGAGCAAATTTTTAGGCACAAAATTTGATTTTTAATCAAATAATAGTACTTTTGAGATATATTTTGGGAGCTCGCTCACGAAAATATAGAACAAAAGGAGTAACTACTACTTTTACCCTTAACTATATATTAAAACCATATTACGGGTAAATTACACTACTACTTTTACCCTTAACTATATATTAAAACCATATTACGGGTAAAATTATGACTGCAAAGGTACAACTTTTTTTTATATATGCAAGTTTTATGCCAAAAAACGTCAAAAAACTTATTATTTATCGCTCAATCTATCTTCCGGTGGGGTTTTGCAGATCCAAAATCGGGTTTTTATCGGGTTTTTACTAAGCCCTGCGTGGAGGCAGCAAAACCTCTATGAGGAGGGGCATCTTCCCCTGATCCTTCGGTGACCCTTCGGTGACCGTTCGGTGACCCTTCGTTCATCTACCGATAGAGACACACTGAAAACACGGTGTTTTGTACGGTTTTAGGTTTACTCGTTTACGGGAATCGTTTCTTAATAATCGTATATTGTTGACATGTTTACTAAAAAGGTTGACTATGTTCCTAAAATGGTTGACGATAAGAGATGCTCCTCGCATCTCGGCCTACCCGACCTGAGGGTAAACAACTAAAAATCGAGGCGATTAGCCGAGCTCTAAATTTTTCAAAAAAATATCATCAATCGTTTTTTGTGTCATAATATTCCTCTCTATTGTACCAACGCGCAGCCGGAGTAATGGCAGGATCATTCCTATAAATTGACATTATAGTAGCCGTTTGTAGGCGATTTTTGCAGAAAATGTTAGAAAAATTTGCACATATCAAAAAAAAGTAGTAATTTTGCAGCGCAAAATAAACTTAATTATGGATACACTTCAATTCCAAAACATCGTTAACGTCCCAACTAAGGTGATGCCGATACAAACTCGTGTGACTTCATATCGAGTCAATCCGCCATTGAATACGTCCATTACGATTCTATCAAAAGAGCAATTAGATGGGCGTTTTCAGTAAGAATTTCGGCAAATTAGCAGATGCTGTTATTACGGAGAGTACGGTTTATTCTCCTGTTCCGTTGCAGTCAAAAGAGACTCCAAAAGTACTAAAACATGCCGTTACCATGTGGGATACGGGTTCAACTTGTACGCTTATTTCGCCTTCCGTGGTTGAACAATTGTCGCTTCAACCTATAGGTGATGCCGAATTGTCAGGTATTGGAGGCGGTATTAAACGTAAAGTTTATATGGTTCATTTGGCATTGCCGGATGGTAGTCTTATTCCCGAACTTCAAGTGGTTGAGGAAGATAGCCTTGATAGCGATGTTCTCATAGGGATGGATGTTATTACCGCAACCGATT
>JAZRWG010000007.1:0-10465 GCA_045599545.1 Paludibacteraceae bacterium
TCAGCCCCAAAAACTTTCATTTAAACCAATTATGTTACTAAGATTACAACGCAATCAGCCTGATGGCGAAGCCATTCACGGCAAACTATTTATTGACGGGCAGTTCTTCTGCGACACCCTCGAACGGGTAGGCGTACAGATTCCGCCCCTATGGTACACCGTTACCGTCACCATGTCCCCACGCTTCAAGCGTCTACTCCCCGTCGTGGAGCGCGTCCCAGGACCCTCCGGCATCCGCTTCCACGTCGGTTCCAAACCCTCCCACTCCTCCGGCTGTATCCTCGTGCCCAATCGCGAGTTGGAAAGCCAACTCGTCGAGAGGCGGAGAGGCGGAAGGGCGGAAAGGCAGAGAGGTTGGCGACAGGGCGCGCGATCGGCCGAAGCCGTTCTACCGCCACTGCACCATCGGTTTCTGGGTCCTGCTCCTACTTACCTTCGGGCGCATAGCGTTCCGTATTTTTAAGGCAATCTACCTCAAAAGGTAGGTTGCTTTTTTTTGTGCTTTTTATCAAAATCTGCACATTTTTCTTGCAAATATCAAAAAAAAGTTGTAACTTTGCAGTCAAAACTGCAAAAACAACTATGTCACTCTTATTAATCATATTTGCTTGTTGCACGGGGTCGCTGGTAGCGGCACTCGTGGGGCTGATAGGCCCTGCGTGGGTTAGAAATAGGCTGACAGCGGCAAAAAATAGTCGACCATCACTCGAGGGTCTCTCGACACTCTCTCTCTCCTCCCAATGCCTCCCCAAAGTGCAGAACTCAATATGTCCGAGATTGTTCGAAAAATTCCAATAATCTCGGAAACATTGACAACTAAAAAAACTATTTCTCTGGAATAAGCTAAAGATTAATTCCTTCATTTTTACAACATCTCCAACGTGTGCTGCAACCACTGCCAGCAACGGGCGGTGCTTGAGATACTGAGTCGCTCCTGCGGCGAGTGAACACCCACCATTTGCGGACCAATGCTGACCATATCCAAATACGGATATTTCTCCAAGAATAAACCGCACTCCAGTCCGGCATGAATAGCCAAAACCTTCGGCTCTTCCTTAAATAGGTCCATATAGGCTTGCTTGGTGACCTCTAAGATCGTTGAATGTACATTCGGTGCCCAACCCGGATAACCATCGCCGTGGGTCACCTCATCACAAGCGGCCGCTAAGGCACATTCCACTTGATTCTTGATATCATGTTTCTTGCTCTCCACAGACGAACGCTGCGAGGTGTTGATCTCAATATATCCCTCTCTCATCTTGATAGACGCCAAGTTCGTGGAGGTCTCCACCAACTCGGGCATATCCTTGCACATGCCGATCACGCCGTGAGGGCAAGCGTATAGGGCGCGGATGAGCTTCGCGGCATCCGCTGAGTTTAGAGTAGAAAGTTGAGAGTTTAGAGATTCCAAATCGAGGCGCATGTCTTTTTCGATGTCGCCGTATTCGGCTTCGACTTTGGCTATGAAATGGTTGAGTTCAATGCGGAGTTGTTCCTTGGCAGCCATCGGCACTAACACCACCGCTTCGCATTCGCGGGCAATGGCGTTACGTAGGTTGCCGCCGTTGATGGAAGACAAGAGCGCACCCTCTATCTTATGCTTTTCGTCTAAGAAGATACGGTAGAGGAAACGAACGATAATCTTATTGGCATTGGCGCGACCCTTGTTGATGTCATCCCCCGAGTGACCACCGAGCAATCCGGTCACAAATATTCGAGAGGCGAATATTTGTGAGTTTAAAGTTGAAAGTTTAAAGTTTAAAGTTGTAGGGGTGTAATGCATCTTGGCGAGGGTGTCGATACCACCGGCGCAGCCGATGAAGATTTGTCCATCGTCCTCGCTATCAAGGTTGATAAGGCGTTTGCCGGTAAGGTAACCGTCCTTCAACTTGAAGGCACCCGTTAAGCCCGTTTCCTCGTCCACGGTAAAGAGGCACTCGATGGCCGGGTGCTGTAGGGAGGGAGAGGTGATTGCCGCCAAAGCGAGTGCGATACCGATGCCGTCGTCACCCCCAAGGGTGGTGCCGTTCGCTTTGAGCCAATCGCCATCGACATAGGTCTCGATGGGGTCTTTGCTGAAGTCATGAATGGTGTCGTTATTCTTTTCGCAGACCATATCCATATGGGCTTGCAGAATAACGCCCTCGTGGTTCTCGTATCCGGGGGTAGCGGGTACGCGCATGATCACGTTCATTGCCTCATCAACGGTGTAGTCGATGTGGTGCTCTTGGGCGAAGGTTTGTAACCATTGACAAATCTGTTCCTCGTGTTTGGAGGGACGGGGAATACGGGTTATGTCGTGAAAAATACGAAATACCTCTTGGGGCTCGATGCTTGTAATGTCCATTATGTGTTTAGTGTTTAGTGCTTATTGCTTATTCGTGGTCGAGTTGGTCTTTGATGACGCGCAGGAAGTCCTCGGGATAGGGAAGACGATTGGGATAGACGGGTTGACCATAGGGGTTGCGCTCGAACTGTCCGTTCTTCATCTTGCGTTCCTGACCATCAATATACTTGACGCGCAGATAGGTGTCTAACTCCTTCCATGCTTTGGTCAAATTCTCGGCCTGTGCGCAGCAGTAGTTGGTGAGATAGGTGGCTGCCTCATCGTCACTCATCGAGGCGGCCTTAGTGTCCACGAGGTTGATTTGTGCGGCGAACTTATCCTCCCATTTGCGCTGCTCCACCTCAATCTCGGGTTTCATGCGCTCGTACTTGGTATATGCCCAGTTGGCCACGAAATTAAATGCCCACCAAGCGGAGGTAGGGGAGTAGTTATACAGGTCGCCGTTACCTTCCTTTAAGCATTGAGGCACTTGATTCATGCGGCAGTACATAGGCAGATAAACGGAAGTGGCGGCATCATCAACGGCGAACCAGAAGATACCTCCCGCTTTGGGATTGGCATAGCCGCGCATCTGCGCCACAAACGACCAAGCGGTCTGTTGGGTAGCGATAGGACGCTCGTACCAGTAAGTCACACTATCGAGTTCAAAACTCAGACCACCATAGCGCAGTTTGGAGTGCCACGGTCCGGCATCGGGTCCTTGCGTTATGTCGAGGGGAGTGCCCTCATATTGGTCACGCATGCAGGCTTGTATATCGCGAACGGACACTTTGCGATTGGGACGAATCCAAAGGGGCATGTGTTCGCCCTCGTATTGTCCTTTGGTCTCGACGAAGGTCTTGCCCGTAGCGAAATCGTAGTACTTATCCATGTCATTGGAGAACTTGCGGAAGAACGACCACACGCGTGCCTCGCATACATACAGCCCCGAGAAATCGTAGGGAGCGTAGGCGGCTTGATAACTGAACTGTTCATCCTTTCCCTCGAATAAACCGTTCTTGCGGGCAAAGTCAATAAGGTCCTTGGACCACATCCAGTTCCCGTCAGCGGTGGCGATGTACTTAAAACCGGAGGCTTTACCGGAGTGCGCGGACGCACCTTTAAACTTTACACTTTCCACTTTCCACTTTAGCGACAGCGGAAGCGTGGTAATGCGTGCTTGGTTGGCGTGTGCGCAGATGCAGTCGTCGGGAATGCGAACGGCTACCCAGTTAGCGCCTTTCTGTCCCTTGCCTTTGCCGATCATGTCCATGATCCACACCTCGTTGGGGTCGCCGATAGAGAAGGTCTCGCCTTCGGAGGCATAGCCGTATTGCTCCACGAGGGTAACCATGCATAGGATGGCTTCGCGCGCTGTCTTGCAGCGTTGGAGTGCGATGTAGATCATACTGCCGTAGTCCACACCCACCGTATCCCAGAGGGCTTCGCGTCCGCCCCAAGTGGTTTCACCGATGGTGAGTTGGTGCTCGTTCATATTACCGATGACGGAGTAGGTGTGGCTCACTTCGGGAATGGAGAGTTGGTAACGTCCGCAGTCCCAGTCATAGACCTCGCGCCTATCGCCGGGCTGATGGTCGGCCGCCGGATGAAAATCAAGGAAACCGTAATTAGAATACGAGTCTGCGGCATAGGAGATGATGGTACTGCCGTCGGCAGAAGCGTTCTTACCGACGATGAGGTTGGTGCATGCCCAAGCCGTTGTGGCTGCGGTGAGGGCAAGGAGAAGAAGGATATTTTTCATATTAATCAATTTGGAAACGACCGTCACAAGTTGCCTCAATCGTCTTTTGTTCTTGGGCATACTCAATGAAAAGGTCGCGCATATTACGATTGGATTTCCATTTCTCAACGGCGTGCGTGAAGGGAACCATATGGTCCGTGCCTCCACTCAGGTAATCGGAAGTGGCGACTGTATAGTACGCTTCGGGGTTAATAGGTTGTCCTCCGATCAGTGCCTCGGCTAATTGGTTGTCTTCGCCGATAATGGTCATGTTAGCAATACCTTGTCCGCCGTCCATTACAAAAATCTGACTGAGTTCGAGCAGTTCCTCGCCTTGGAGGGTTAGTACAACCAGTTTATTATCAAAGGGCATGAGTTCGTAGAGGTGACGCAGGGTTATATCGCCGGCTTCCCATTCGGTTCTCAGTCCGCCGATGTTCGTGACGGCTACGTCCACTTGTCCGGGGTAGTATTTGCGCGCCTCGTACAAAAGGGCATCCGTAGCCCAATTGAGCAGTTTGCTCTCGGGTTGTCCTACGGTCATAGGTTGTGGGGCGTAGGCAATCACTTGACTTATCTTTGTGTTCAGTTGCTCTTGGATGGGTTGCAAGGATTGGATATAAGCCGTGTCCGCAATGGCATCCATAGACGAGTCTATGAGAATAGACTGCGTCTGAATGGACGTAATCGGTTTGGGCTGACAACCCATCACCATCGCGGCTGCGGCAGCGATAAAAAATAGGTTCTTAACTTTGTTGCTCATTTTACGATTTACTATTTTATTTTTCCCAGCCGTTGAAGACTTCAGGACCGAAAGTGTTATGTTCGTCTTTATCGTGCAGCGGAGCCCATAATTGCGCGAAGAACGGGTTGCGCTTTGCCTCTGCATCCCAGTCCCACGGACGAGGTGATTGGTCGAAACCAAGGTCGCGTTGGAGCGGTTCGTTATACGGATACGGGAAGCACTCGGGACACCATTGACCACCAAGCAGGATAAAACGACGGGACGCCTTGAAGCGGTGACCGCAAGCGCACTCCCATTCGTCATTGCCTAAGTACTTACCACCACGGAACTGTGCCGCTTGGTTCAGTTCTTCATCGGTCAAAGTGTCAATGTCTTTGGTCTCGTCATAACCATGATTCATCACAACCGGCGTGGTTGCGTTATGGCTAAGGTCGGTATGTGCCCAATCGGGAATAGCGTCGTAAGCCTCCTTGGTGCCGTAATAAGCGGCGATACGTTGGGTCTTGTTGTTTTTTATCCACCATTGCGTTCCGTGCTCCACCGAGTTAGCCATAAAACGCATCGCTAATTTGACAATATGCGGTACTAAATGGGATAGATAAACAAGTTTGGAACGAACGGCAAAACGGAGCGAAGCGGGTAAGGTGTCCGACTTAGCCATTTGCTTGAAGTACTCTTTTATCGGCACATTAGCGCGGAAGTGGAGGTGGTTCTCCAAATCGTCGCCATCGATATACCACATGCCGTGGAAATTGCGGGTGGTGAACCACTGAGCATTAAAAATCTTCTCGGGTTTGGGACAACCGATAGCGTCCAAGAGCAGGCACTCGAACTCGTAGTTGGAGATGCGGTACTCGTCGCCCGAACCTATATTGTAGTAACGATTCCAGAACTCGGCGGGCACATCAGGACGGCAAACTCGCTCTAATAATCGACCGCTATCCTCCACCGTCGCCCACTCCAAGACCCCACGAATAGGAACGTGGAACATGATTGGGTCGTAGTTCTTGAGGATCGCCGGATAAAGAATACCCGATTGGCGAAGACTAACCCAATGTTCGATGGGTGAGTTAGTGATGATGCGCTCTGCAAGAGCTTTGGTTATACCATAGTGGTCGTACGCCGAGACGCAGATAGGGTCGCCAGCTCGTCCCCAATGGAGGGGTTCGCGGCGGTCACCCATCTGGGCTACGGAACCGATATAGACAACCTTAGGTTGTTGGTCTTTAGGTTGAGCCAACACCGCGTCGCGTATGTTAGCGGCAGCGGTGAGGTTGGTCTTGCGAGTAGCCGTAGGACGATAGTCCGCTTGCGGCGAGACCATTCCACCCACGTGGAGCACGATGTTGGCTCCGGTGACGCCTTTGAGAATATCGTTATAGGACGTTAGATCACCCCAAACGACTTCGAGGCGGTTCATGTAGGGTGCGAGTTTGTCCTTATTCTTTTGACTGGGACGAGCCAGGATGCGAAGGGAATAGAGATCGGGGTATTTGATGATCTCTTGCAGTCCGGCAAAACCCATGGTACCGGTAGCACCGGTTAGGAAAACGGTTGTTTTCATTTCTTTTGTCTTTCCTTAATTTTAGTTTTAAATTGAGCACGCTCCTCTGCCATTTTTGCTTTTATCTGATTGAGGCGTTCCTCACGTTGGTCTTTCTTATTGCGTAGGCGTGCTATCACCTCGGCACTCCATTGGCTCAAATCGAACTCTTCCTCTTCCTCCATGTGTTTCTGTGCAGCACGGGCATCTTGATCGGTGATAACGAGTAGTTGGTCGCCAACATTAAGCACGCTTGTGCCTGCGGGAACGAAGAAATCTTCTCCACGGCGAACCATAATAACCAACGCCTTGGTGGCGAACCTAAGATCCTTCAGTTGGTTGCCGTTGACGAGCATCTTTTCGGTGAGAACCACCTCGGAGGCGGTGGACTGAATCTCGTCGGGAAGGTCAATATCGAAATATTGTAACCGCTTTTGCGGCGGATTAGGTGTTGCCAAGTGGAGGCTAAAGGCCATCTTACTGAGGGACGTTCCTTGAACCAGGAGCGAGACAAGGGTACATAGGAAGACCACGTTGAAGATAAGGTCGGCGTTGGGCACATTGCTACCCTTACAAAGGATGGCAAAGATAATGGGTACGGCACCCTTGAGTCCTACCCAACTGATGAGCAGTTTATCCACGCCCTTAAACTGCTGTCCAAAGGGAAGTAGGCAGAGCCAAACGGATAGCGGGCGAGAGATAAGAATCATGACCAGCGAGATGATAAGGCAAGGCAGCCATACATCGAGGTGGAAGAAAGACGAGGGTTTAACCATGAGTCCTAACACCAAGAAGAGGCTGAGTTGCAGTAGCCATGTGAAGCCGTCAAAGAAAGTCTTCGTTTGACGCTTACGAGCGAACTTCGTATTCCCAATCACCAAACCGCTGATATAAACGGCTAAATAGGCATTACCCTTTAGGAAATAGGTAGCGGCAAAGGAGAAAAGGCAGAAGGTAAAGATCATGATGGGGTAGAGGGACTCGTTCTGCAACTGCACTTTGCGGAGCAGATAGACGGCTATCTTACCGAAGACGAAACCGAGTACACCGCCTACAATGAGTTGCACCAGAATAGCCTGCAAGATACCGAGTGCATCCACTTTGGTCGCTCCCGTGGCGGTAACAATACCGATGAGGGTGATGGTCAGGATGTAGGCCATCGGGTCATTGGCACCAGACTCTAATTCGAGGAGGGGGCGGAGGTTATGCTTGAGCGTGATGCCGTTGGTCCGCATCACCGAGAAAACCGAAGCCGAATCGGTAGATGACATGGTGGAGGCCATCAGCACTGCTGTAGCAAAGGTGACAACACCAAAGGCGTGAATCCAACCAAAGACGTAATAGATGATCGTTCCTGTAACGAGAGCCGTAATGAGAACGCCTACCGTGGCGAGGGTCACACCCGGACCCGCTACCGGACGGATGTCATTGAGGCTGGTGTCCAGTCCTCCCGAGAAAAGGATGACGCAGAGCGCAATGGTACCTAATGTTTGGGCACTATTGATGCCAATGGTCATATAGGTTTCCCAGTCAAACCAATTACTGATACCCTCTTCGCCGAAGAGCATACCTACGAGAAGGAAGAGGAGCAGGGTGGGGACCCCGTATTTAGCTCCGATCTTGTCGGTGAAAATACTGACAAAGAATAGGAGACTGACGATAAATATTCCGAGTTCGATGGACATTGCGTTATAGGTTAGAGGACGGCGCAGGGCGCCTACCGGTTAGTGGTTAGAGGTGAGTACTTCGAGGTTCTTGACGATTTCGTCTGTGGGATAGAGACCGACTTGGATGGAAGGTTTGCCCGTAGTGGGGATGTAGAGCACTTGGGGAATGGAGCGGATGCCAAAGGCTTGCGCTAAATAGGGTTCTTTATCTACATCCACTTTGTAAAAGTTGATTTTGCCTTTGTAAACGGTGCTGAGTGAGTCCATGATGGGACTTAGACGCTTACACGGACCGCACCAAGTGGCATAGAAATCTACCACGCAAGGGGTCTTACTTTTATAGGACCACTCCGTTTGGGTGGTGTAGTCAAAAATCTTTGCTTTAAATTCCGCGTCGGTTAGATAATTCACTTCCGCCCAACAAACGAGCGATAAACAGGTCAAAACAACCAATAAAATACTCTTTTTTGCCATAAAATCTATGTTTTTTGTAAAAAAATACACTTTTAGGCTGCAAAATTACAAAAAAATTTGTAACTTTGCAAATCTTTTTGATAAATGCAAGCAAATATGTTCGATTTTAGTGCTAAATTAGCATCTTTTGTGGGTCGATATGACCAAATCTTGGTAGTTCAGAGTCGTGCGCTGCACGAAATAGGTCGTACTGCCTATCCTACGTTAGAGATAGCGGATAACGAAAGTGACAAAACGCTGTCCACCGTTCAGCGTATCTGGGATTTTCTTTTAGAGATGGGTGCAACACGCTCCTCGCTATTGGTTAATGTGGGCGGTGGTGTGGTAACCGACCTCGGTGGCTTCGCTGCGGCAACCTTCAAACGCGGGATGAGTTATGTCAATATGCCCACCACGCTGCTCTCAATGGTAGATGCCGGCATTGGCGGCAAGACGGGGGTGGATTATGGAACGATGAAGAACATGATCGGTGCCATCCAAGAGCCGGTGGAAACGATTATTGATACCCGTTGGTTAGACACTTTGCCGTCCAAGCAACTGCTCAGCGGTTATGCCGAGATGCTCAAGCACGGACTTATTGCGGACGAGCGTTATTGGAACATACTCTTAGGGAATGATGGATTGAACCGCCTACGGCTGAATGATGGAATGATGGATGGACTTATCCTTCGTTCGATGGAGATTAAGCGCGCCATTGTAGCCCAAGACCCGAAGGAAGAGGGACTGCGTAAAGTTCTCAATTTCGGTCACACCATCGGTCACGCTTTGGAGACCCTACTCCTCTACTCCTCTACCCCTCTACCCCCCATCCCCCACGGCTATGCCGTGCTGTATGGCATGATAGCGGAGAGTTATATCAGTCATGTGTTGCTTGGTTTGGATAAGAGTGTGATTACACGTCTGGCGAGTGTGATGAACGAGTATTACGGCAAGCCGCAGTGTAACTGTAAGGATACGGAACGGCTTATTGAGTTGATGCGGCAGGATAAGAAAAACCGTAGTCAAGAACAAATAAACTTTACACTCTTAAAAAGCATCGGCAACCCGGTGATTAACCAAGTTGCCGACGGAAGTCTAATTAGGGAGTCAATCGACTACCTCATGTCGCTATAGTTTAGAGACCAAGCATGTTGTAAACTTTACCCTCGCGGATAATCATGATTTGGCCCTTAATCAATTGTTTAGCGGCTTTCTTTCTTGCGCTGATATAGTTCAGAGCCCCAACGGGTTGCTCACCAACGAGGATCTCAACGTCCTTGAGGTTAATTTCGAAGTCAACCAGACCGTCACCGGAAGCACCATAGAAACCAAAGGCAACGAGTTCAGCGTTAGCCCAGTCTTCTGCCGTGCCACCATCCCACAAGGTTACGAACGGAACGGTAGTATGAGCGAAGGAAGCCCAATCAGCATAGGTAGTAGAGTTCATAGACTCTTGATACCAACGTTTGCCGTCTTGGTCAATAACATATGCGCAAACCTCTATACCACCGGTCGGAACCTTAGCGGAAGCCTTAATACCGGCGAAGTTCGTAGCTTTAACATAACCGTCAAACGGAATCTTTACACCAGCAGCAGCCCATGGTTCAGAAGCAGCAATAACGGTAAGAACACCTTCATTTACAGCAGCGGTCGTTTGTTCATTAAGACCTACAGCCTTAGTCAGATCAGGAGTGAAGTTCTCGGTGATTTCCTCTAATTGAGGTTCGGGAGCGGTATAGGTGAAAGCATCCCAGCTGTCAAAGTTTTGCAATTCAGGAACACCTTTGTAGAGATTCCAGTCAGCTATGATAGTACCGGAAATAGTACCTCCTACTTCCCATGTTGCAGGAACGTCATATTTATAGAGTTCTAAGGCTGCACCATTGGCGGTAACATAAACGCCATTGGTATATTTTCCTGAAACATAGAAAGAGTCGATAGCAACATCGGTAAGAGTTACTTTAACCTTTACTTTGGTGTCGGTAGCAGG
>JAZRWG010000008.1:0-23195 GCA_045599545.1 Paludibacteraceae bacterium
GTTCGGAGAGTAGGGTAGTGACGGCTGCTTGCATCGAAGCCTCGTTGGTCACGTCTATAGGAAGAGTGTGAACACCCCACTCCTGAAGAGGTTTCATAAGTTCAATGCGTCGAGCCGCGGCATAGACGATGTGCCCTTGCTGGGCAAGGCTCTTGGCGGTCTCGTAACCGATTCCGCTACTGCCGCCTGTTATGAATATAACTTGTTGCTTCATAATAGATTTTCATATATTGCCATGACAGACAAAGAGAATCTTAGTCATTAGAACCGAATCTCTTTCTCGGGTTCTGTAAACGAACTAAACCACGCTCAGCGTCAGGGCGAGGAATAAAATAGATTTTTTCATTTGTAATTGGTTCTTTATTATCAGTGCTCAGTGCTCAGTTTTCAGTACTCTGTTTATAACTCTACGCCGACGGCGTTATAGGTTTTGCCGTTCTTGCGAATAAATAGTTGACCGTCCTTGATGAATTTTGAATTTTGAATTAAGGATTTTGAGTTATCGTTTACGTCAATTAGGTCTGTGCTTTGTATGGTGATAGTGAACTTCACATTCTTGTCGTATGAGTTCAGTCCCTCGAAGAACATTGAGCCATCCTCATTAACAGTCAATGTACCGCTTTGGATAAACCACATTTGACTATAATGATCTATGTAAGACGGAAGCCAAGCTTCGGCATCCCTATCCCAACTACCACCTTGGATGATTTCCGTATAAACTCCCGGAACGATGGTGTTATCTTTACGATATTTTGCCATAAAAGCGAACACCAATCGATCATAATCTTTGTTTCTGGCCGAGAATCGGCAAGTGTCGCTATGGTATTTGATTTCCGATATGTCTTCGGCAAGATAGAGACATTCATAATCTACCTTACTATCTCCGATGATAGCGCCTTCATAACCGGTTCCGTGAATGATATACAGTATCGAGTCATTGGCGATAAAACGCGTTTCCATTTGCATATCCTTATCTTCTTTTTCAACCGTGCATTGCTCAAAGTCAACGATGTTTCGCAAGTACCCGTCGCGTGGAGTTTGAATGAAACTACCCGGCAAGCATAGCTCCTTCGAGAAGTCGCCACTAATTTCATTGGTACGAATGAGAAACACTGCCAAGGGCTCAGCATCTTCATATATTTGGCACATATAGAATTGTGGTTTAAGTGGATTGACCGCCATTTCAAAATCCACCTTTTCCTCAATAATAATCGAGTCAATCGGTTCTATATGATGGTGTGTGACGGTCATGTGGCAATTACGTTTATAGGAATTCTTTGTGTTGACTTCCACATTCATCTTGCCGTATTCATCGTATTGGATAGCAACACTGCCTTCGGTCATAAAGAAGAAATCGCGTATCTGACCGGTTAGTGTATCCATCGTGCCGGCATAGCATGGTTGAGGTTCGAAGATTTCCACGCCTGTTGATAAATTCGCGGTACCTATTTCGTGCATAGCAGATAGCGGATATGTGCCGGCAGGTATATCGGTAGAATCAGAATGAATATTGAGTTCCAAGGTTACCGAGGCTCCCATATTTTCAATTTCAATAGTAGCTACACCGTTCTCAATATAACTGAACATGTTGTAATATTCATATTCCTGCTCCAAATCCATATCCGTATCGGCATTGAGGGCATCCGTCAAGTGGGTGCAATGGAAGAGATAAACCTTGCCATCATCCCCCTTGAATTCGCCATCTAAGATAATACTGTCGCCTATCTCGGCAACGGTCATTTGTCCTTCTATAAAAGTGGCGTTCAGCGTATCTTTACGAGTGACAAATTCTACAATATTATAAGTTCCTACCGTATCAATGGTTCCATTCTCAAAGGAGAAAGTGCCCAACTTCTCGGTTGTGTTGGTACGAATAAAGGTGTACATTTCACCATCGTTATGAGAATTGTATGACCATCCCACTACTTGCATTGTTTTGGGATTATACACTTCATCAATAACTAAAATGTCATTAAAGATACGAACGGTATCCTGTTGGGAAGCCTCTGTCCCTTGCTGATTGATAGCGGTTTGGATATCGGCTAATGCTTGGTTTTTGATTCTATCTATTTGAATTATAGCCCCATCTTTGACTATAGTAATTTCAAACTCATCACGAGCCGTCTTAATCTCCCTACTTGCAAAATCTTTCGTCTCGTTGATGTCGGCTATAGCCTTGTCTTGAATCGGTTTAGCGGCTTTCGCAGTCGATGCGTTTTGGATTTCAGTAATAGCGGCAGAAGCGGCATTATTGACGGCATTAACGGCGTCGTCTATTGACGAACTGTCCTGTGCCCACAACCCTGCGCTTAGCGTCAGGGCGGCAATAAATGTAAAAATCTTTTTCATAATTGCTTATTGTTTATTGATTAGTGTTGTTTAACTCCTATTTGCAGACGGCACGAACAGACTGACCAATGTAACGACTGGCGTCGCTCTTTACCACACCTTCCGAATAGAAATAGATGCCGTACGTGCGGGGAGGATAGTCCGAGAGCGACGAAGCCCAGCAGCAGCCGTTCTTACCGATATCGTAGGAGCGATTATCAATGCGATAACCCGCCACGGGGAGGAAGATAAAGTGCGTATTCCCTTTTACTTTACTGGACACTTTATAACCATTTAGACCACTAATGCCTTGATAGTCGGTTTGCCAATCCCATTGACATTTGTTTATAAGTTCAGTCATCTCATCCCCAGTCGGCATACGCCAGTCACCTCCCCAATTCACATGAGCCGCATCATCTTCTGGCTCAAGAACTATCTTGTTATCCACCGTACCATATTTGCTATCTGTGCAATACTTTGTTAGTGTCTTCTCAGTGCCTTTGCACCATTTATACGTACTCACATCATATACCTCTTTCGGACTGGTCTCGCCCCAAGCAAAGAAAGCACCGTATTCTTCGGGCTTGGTGGCACCTACGTTCATGTTCGCCCACTTGGTACCGCTGGGCAGACCAAGGTCAACGGCTTCTACATTGGCAGGCAGGGAGCAGTCGATATTTGCTCCGCCCTTTTCCGGTTCATCGTTTTTGTCTTTGCAGCCTACCAATGCGATAGCTGCGAGTGCCATAAAGGCAAAAAATAGTTTTTTCATATTCTTAGTTATTAGTTATCAGTACTCAGTTATCAGTTGTCAGAGTTCTATGCCAACGGCGTTGTAGGTTTTTCCGTTTTTGTGGATAAGGAGTTGGGCATTCTTAATAAATTTTGAATTTTGAATTATGAATTTTGAATTGCTTATTGCTTAGTGCTTATTGTTTATTGCTTATTATTAATTTATCCTGCTTGTTACTTGTCAAGCATAGGTTTTTGTTCGCGTTTATGAATAACATCTATAATTGTCATCAAAGCACCGTCACCACAGACATTTACCGCCGTACCGATGCTATCCAATGCAATAGAGAGGGAGACGATAATTGCAGTCATCTCCGGTGTAAAACCAAGCATAACCTCTATCATTCCTACGGCAGCCATAATAACACCACCCGGAACACCGGGAGCCGCTAACACCGTGATGGAAAATATGAGAATAAAACCAATCATTTGTCCCATGCTATAGGGCACTTGATACATTAACATCGTTGCCACCGCCAAAGCCAGCGTTCGCACTACCGCACCGCTTAAGTGGATATTAGCACACAAAGGAATAACAAAATTAACCACATTAGGATTGGTCCCCATCTTATTGGCACAACGTAAAGTAACCGGTAACGTTGCTGCCGAAGAGGAAGATGCCAAAGCCGTCAACAAAGCAGGAAACATCTTCGCCATAAGGGAGAAAGGATTCTTATGACTCACCAAACCGGCAATGAGGTATTGCCCCAAAAGAACAAGAATCATCAGCGCAATCATAACTCCGATAACTCCTAAATAGACATGCACCATCATCTTCATTTCTCCGGCAACCGTCATCTTCAAAAAGATTCCGAAAATATAAATCGGCAGCAAGGGCAGAATCAGTTTCTCGATGGTCATCATAACAACGTTCTTCAGTTCCGACACGGCTCCCTTCAAAATGGGCAACTTCCATTTCAACATCGCTAAGCCTAACAGAAAACTGAGCAATAGTGCTGACATCGTGTCCATAATAGGTGGGAACGAGAACTTAAAATACGGATCTAATGCCGAAGCGGGTAATAAACCTTCTGCATCAGGGTCTGTTGCAGGGGGGAAAGAAATGATTTTCGGGAAAACAAGATCACTGACACTATACGTGAATATCCCCGCCAAAATGGTAGAGACATAGGCTAAAACAATTGTCCACACCAGCATTTTCCCGGCTCCTGAATCGGTGGAAGCAATCGCATCAGTTACCAAAGCAAGTATCAGAATGGGCACAATGAACGAGAGGATTGAGGAGAAAACAGCATTAAAAGTGGTGAATATCCGAACACACCATATAGGGGCAAAGAGTCCACATACGATGCCTAATGCTAACATAGCGACTACTGCCCACATCAGATGGGAGGAAAAGAAAGTAACCGTTTTCTTCAAAAAATCTTTCATGACTATTCTTTGTTATTTAAAACTTATTCCAAATCCGGCGTTAAACATAATGCAATTAGCCGTTAATCCTTGCCCTAAATCTTGATAATATCCAATCGCCCATGGGTTTGCCATAAAAGCTACATAAGCTCGGACATCAACATGTTGATGTACATCCCACCGCTTGTCCAACTTCAAGTTGATGTTGGTTAACGCAAAGTCTCCTTCAAATCGGGTATATAAACTCTTCCATGGAGTGAAAGCCACTCTTGGGGATAAGGTCATGTCACGGGGAAGAACAAAGTCGTATCCCAATTCAATATAGGTGGACCATGCTTTGGTCAGTTCGGTAGCCGCGGAGTCTTTATAATAACCATCTCGACCGCAAGGGCGAGTAGCAACAAAAACACTTAAAGGCAATTTGCTACTTACGGTATATTGAACTCTTACCTCTGCGGTGGGGCGAGAGCCTAATCCGTATGAGTTGCGAAAATCAAAGAACGGTAAGAATTCTCCGTTTTCGTCTTTGTCGAATTGATAAACATAAACAAACCAAACCTTGAGTCCCCAACGATTAAAACCAATACTCAAATCCAATTCCGGTTTCAATTTCTTAAACTGCCAATCGGTAGCACCTATGTTCCACCACATATCAACGAAGGCTCCTCCGTAACCAACACCGGCACTGCATTGATAGCTCAAACCACCATTACGAAAACCACGCCATAGATAATTAGAGGTCATGTCCATCTTGGCATCCCAAGTCAAGCCGATATGCTTAGGATAGTCGTCTAACCATTTACTGCATGTGCGCGTACTATCCTGCGCATGTGCGTGCGCGCTCAATATAAATAATACTGCGATGCAGAACACAGTGATGAACAATAACCGTTTCATTGTTTATTCAATCTGAGTTCCGAAGACGTTATACTTCTTCTCTCCCTTGCGGATATAGAGTTGGCCATTCTTGATGTACTTGTTTACGTTTACGTTTTCGTTTACGTTAATTAAGCCCGTTTCCTGCTTGGTGGCTGTGAACTTCACGCTCTTGTCATAGGAGTTGAGTCCCTCAAAGGACATCGAACCGTCGGCATTAATGGTTATCGTACCACTTTGGATATACCATGAAAGACCGAACATTCCATCTATGTAGGACGGAAGTCGTTCTCCCTCAAGATCATAACTTCCCCCTTGCATGATATCGGTATATTCACCCGGAAGAACGAAACCCTCTTTATCAAGTTTTGCTATAAAGGCGAATGTCAACTGATCTTCTTTATTCCCAACAGAGAGATGACAGGTATCGCTACGGAAACTAATAGCCGTTGTTTTATAATCGAAGTGCCCTTCATAATCTTCTTTAGCATCTCCGATGATAGCCCCTTCGTAACCGGTTCCGCGAATGATATACAGTATCGAGTCATTGGCAATAAAGCGCGTTTCCATTTGCATGTCCTTACCTTCTTTTTCAACAATGCATTGTTCAAAGTCAACGATGCTTCGGAAGTACCCATCACGCGGAGTTTGGATGAAACTGCCCGGCAGACAAATCTCTTTCGAGAAGTTGCCACTGATATCATTGGTACGAATGAGGAATACTGCCAATGGGCTGGCATCTTCATATATTTGGCACATATAGAACTGTTGTTTTAATGGATAGACCCCCATCGCGAAGTCCACCTTTTCCTCAATAACAATCGAGTCAATCGGTTCTACATGATGGTGCGTAACGGTAAAATGGCAATTACGTTTATAGGAGTTCTTCGTATTGACTTCCACATTCATCTTGTGGTATTCATCATAGTGGATAGTGATACTGCCTTCGGTCATATACCAGAAATCTCGCATCATACCGATTAGCGTATCCATTGTAGCGGCATAGCATAGTTGGGGTTCGGGCACTTCCATACCTGTAGATATACGCGCAGTACCCACTTCTTGCGTAGTAGATAATTGATATGTACCCGCAGGAATATCCGTAGAATCAGGATCAATATAGAGTTCCAGATATGCCGTTATTTCCATACTTTCAAGTTCAATCGTAGCAACACCGTTCTCTATATAACTGAACATTTCGTAATATTCAAATTCCTGCTCTATATCTATGTCTGTATCTGTATTAAGGGCATCCGTCAGATGGGTACAATGAAAGAGATAGACTTTGCCGTTTCTTCCTTTAAATTCTCCATCCAATATAATGCTGTCGCCTATCTCGGCAATGGTCATTTGACCCTCTACAAAAGTGGTGCGAGCAGTATCCCTGCGCGAAACGAAATTAACTATATTGTAAATTCCTACCGTATCAATGGTTCCCTTCTCAAAGGAGAAAGTGCCAAACTTCTCGATTTGATTGGTTTGGATAAAAGTATATATCCCGTCATCGGTATGGGAATTATAGGTCCATCCTACCACTTCCCAAGTTCGGGGATTATGTACCTCGTACATGACGAGAATGTCGTTAAAGATACGAACGGTATCCTGTTTGGACGATTCTTGTGCCCACAACCCTGCGCTTAGCGTCAGGAGGGCGATAAATGTAAAAATCTTTTTCATTCGAAAATTGATAAATGATTAATTTTTGTTGATTAATGATTAATGTTTATTGCTTATTGCTTATTATAGACTAATCTGTATTCGGGTGCAAAGGTACGATTTTTTTTTGATATATGCAAAAAAAAGCGAAATTTTCGAAAAATCTTATAAATCAAACAATTGTTGTAAATCTATTGTGAAAAACATTTCCAATGGTAGGCCTTCTTCACCAACAACTAATGTTTTTTGGGGGTGATAACGTTGCTCAAATAAATATATGCCTTGATTGGATTTTCGACGCCCACTCTTAATTTCTATAGCAATACATTGTTGTTGCCGAGCAATAATAAAATCGACCTCATTACTCTCGCTGTCCCGCCAATAATACAAGCGGTAGTGATACTGATCGCTATAATTAGCAAGGTATGCCCCGACAGCACTCTCTACCCACCTACCCCAACGCACGTGGTCAAGGTATTCTGTAGTAAATCCACGACCTTCGTAGAGAGAAAGGAAAGCATTGTTATATACTTGCAATTTATTTATAGAGTTATATTTTCGAGCAGTATCAACAGCATATTTTTGTATTCCTCCCAACAAATTTGCCTCGTCTAAAACTATTAAATAATTAGCTAATGTATTCGTGTTTCCTACATCTTGCAATTGGCCTATCATCTTATTGAATGCCAGCAATTGACCGCTATATGCACAACCTATTTGGAAGGTTTGTCGCATTAATGCCGGTTTGATAATACGCTTGGTCATTAACACATCTTTCTCTATTGCAGGTGTTGCAATAGCATCTTGGATATAATTACTCCATCTCACCTCATTGTTTATCAATGGAGCGGCTCCCGGGAAGCCTCCGAAATAGATATATTGCTCCACTGAAAAATCGAATGCTTCTCGCATTTCCTGGAAATCCCAATGCGGCATACGAATCAGTTCAAAGCGTCCCATCAAACTCTCCGTCAAACCATCTTTAAGCAGTAAACGTGAACTTCCCAATAAGACAACTTTGATGTTCACATCATTAAAAGTATCGGCATCCCATTCCTTTTTAACGACTTCACTCCAACGATCAATCTTGTGCACTTCATCAATAATGAGCACATGCTCTGATTGATGCTGTGTTTGCATAATGATTCTAACCATTCGCCATTGGTCAGATATCCACTCTGTATGAGATGGTTCTACACTATCAGCAGACACAAAAGTGATAGGAACCTGCGCCTCCTTCACCAATTGTTTGATTAATGTTGTTTTACCGACTTGGCGAGGGCCTGCCAATACTTGAATACACCGACGCTGCTCTTTTAGGCGCGCTTGCAGTACGGATAACTGTTTTCTAACTATCATAAATTCTCAATGCAACTTCCAAAAATTCTCAATCTAACTTCCAAAAATTCTCAATTCGCGCTGCAAAGGTACTACTTTTTTTTGATATATGCAAATTATTTTGAGATTTTATAGAAAAAACGGCAAAAGATTTTTGCCGAGAGGGAGTTCCTGTATCTTCCTACACTTAATCATGGGAAGTTTCTATCATTTGCCAAACAGAGGCGTCAAACAGTCCTTTGTCTGTCAGTTTGAGTTGGGGAATAACAGGCAATGCCATAAAGCCCAGCGTGATGAAGGGCGAATTGAGCGGGCAGCATCATCGAACTCTCAATATGTACATGAGCATCAACAAAACCCGGCAGGTAAAACGGAGCATTGTTCTCTACTGTGCAGGGAGTGATGGCTACGATTTTCCCGTTGCTTACTTCAATAGCAGCGTCCGTTACAGTACCGTTCAACAGATTGACAACATGTCCTTTGTACGTATCTGTGCCTATTCCGCACGATGATAAAAATGCACATAAGACAACCAAAAGCAAGTGAAATACGATATTCTTATTCATAGGTGTACTGTTACATTGAGAGGGAATAAGTCGTCACGCAAGATATGATGTTTGCGTTACTGCTTAGTGATTAGTGGTTAGTCCCATAATCGTATAGGTCTTGCCCGCTTTGCGGATGAGGAGTTGACCATCCTTCAGTACCTTGTGGATTGTGGATTGTGCGCCGTTCCGGCTATTGTGGATGGTGGATTGGCTCAGTCCCGTCTTTGTCGATGGTGTGAACAGAACACGAATGTCTTTGCCATACGAATTCTTTCCTACTGCCAACACCGAGCCATCTGCGTTCACACAGACAGTACCGCTGACAAAAAGCCATAAGTTATCGGTGTACGAAGATCCATCACTATTATAATCTAAATCCGCAACATAACAGGAATAAACGAGGTCATCAATAAACCCAATCGATTTTAAAGCAGTACCCGGAAGACGCGTATCAGAGATAACATACTCTCCCACAGGAGGAACGGTCTCGGACGGATCGGTAAACAACTCCAACTGTACCTCATAGTCCCTCGTGGCAGCAAGTAAATCGAAATGCCCAGGTTCTTCGATTGTGGTTTCCACCGAATCCATCGAAATGGTCAGGTCCAAATCGACGAAAGCATCCAAATCAAGGGTTCCTGCTGGTTGAATGAGGTTGAATACATACGCCTTTTCATCCGTTCCTATCAAAACACCCTGCAACTTATGCCCCTCTTCGTCTTCAAAGAGATTCAGATCCCCATCATAGAAGTAGATATATTCACTATCCATGTCAGGTAATAGCATAGTCATTTTATAGTTGATTCCTATCGAAGCAAAAGTACCAACCTTCTTGTCCCCATTGAGGCAAAATTGTATGTGTATAAACTCGTCACATCGAGAAGTAATACCGGTATATCCGTCTCCTTTCGAACCTTCGTAGAAATCATACAACCGAATGGCAGAAATATACACCGAATCACGCTTATCCACAGGATATTGGCGAATCAATTGCGTGCCGCCGTCTCCGTATTTAAGGAACGAAGTTTTTTGCGCCCCCATAAAATAAGCAGGTTCTTTCGTGGACGTTTTGAAGGGTTCGCTATCGCGTAAAACCAAGGTATCACCCTTCACGTCAAACACAAACGCCTCGGCATGATCCGAAGCAAGTTGATACTTGGTCGAAGCCTGCGGATCACGAACACACCAACCTATGGTACTGGCAGTACTATCGGGGTGAACATGATTCACCTGCCCTTGCGCAAAAGTCACCGTCTGCGCCTGTTTGTCGTATAAACCTTTAATCCAATAGCGTGTCTCGAATAGCAAACTGATAGGGGACTTCCAGTAATACACGGAGTCATTACAAATGACCATCACAGCAGTACCTTGTTGCGGATTGGATACAGTGGTTGAACCGTTCAACCTATATACCGATGTACCTGCAACCCTCCTAAACTTAACCGTATCTCCGTCAGGCGGCGCAACGATACCTCCGTACTCGTCTATCGTTTCTCCATACTCGTTAATACCACCTGTTGTCTGTGCAACAAGATTGCTACTCAACGCCATAGCGGCGAATGATAAAATTAAAATTTTTCTCATTATGATTATTAGTTATTAGTTGTCAGTTATTAGTTGTCAGTTAAAACGCAAAAAACCCGCACCATCTCGGGCGCAGATTTAAGACTAATCTGTATTCGGGTGCAAAGGTACAACTTTTTTTTGATATATGCAAGAAAAATGTGCAGATTTTTGAGAAATTTCCTAAAAAAACGACCTACCTACTTTCGTAGATAGATCGCTTTCATGAGTTTGAACGCTGTGCGTCCGAGGAGCAGAATCAACAAAACCCAGAAGCCCCAAGTGCAGCGTTTGTAGAACCGAGAAGCCCCCTCCCTACCTCCCCCTAGAGGGGGCGGGGAGGTTGGTATCGTCTGCGTGTGCCAATGCTCGACAAAGACCATGTCCACACGGATTAACAGATCTCCCGCTCACTCGCATCTGCGGAACCAATTAAACAAAAAAGATAGAATCGTTGATGCGATCAACGATGGTTTGACACTGTTTTTAATGCCCTGTTAATGCCCTGTAGGGGAGTCGGTTAGCCTATGGTGCTATGTGGGTGCTATGTTAGTGGTATGTTTACCGGAGCACTGATGATACAGGCGGAAAGGCTGAGAGGCAGAGAGGCAGAGAGGCTGAGAGGCGGATAGGCAGAGAGGCGGATAGGGTCTGGATGTTTTGTCACTTTTCTGTGGCAAAAAGCACTTTTTTTCAAAAAAATGCATAAAATATTTGCACATGTCAAAAAAAAGTCGTACCTTTGCATGCTTTTTTCGCGCGACGTGTATGTAACACGCACGCAAGCGAATATTAAATGTAAGAAAAATACGGCTATTGAGAGCCGGTTTGAATAATAAATCAATTAACAAAAACAAAAAGTTACAATGCCTACAATTCAACAATTAGTTAGAAAAGGAAGAGCAGAACTTATCGACCAGAGCAAGAGTCCGGCACTGGACAGCTGCCCGCAACGTCGTGGCGTTTGTGTACGTGTTTACACTACCACTCCTAAGAAGCCTAATTCCGCAATGCGTAAGGTGGCACGTGTTCGTCTGACGAACCAAAAGGAAGTGAACGCTTACATCCCGGGTGAGGGTCACAACCTTCAAGAGCACAGTATCGTTATGGTACGTGGCGGCCGTGTGAAGGACCTGCCGGGTGTTCGTTACCACATTGTTCGTGGTACGCTGGATACCGCCGGTGTGGCTAACCGCTTGCAACGTCGTAGTAAGTACGGAGCTAAGCGCCCGAAAGCTAAGAAGTAAAATCCTTTAAAAACTAAAAACGTTCCATACGTTGGGACAGATTATTAATGGGTTGATCGGTTGAGTAAGGAGGAAGCCCCCTCCAACTCCCCCGAGAGGGGAGAGAGGAAAGCCCTTCTGAAGCGATGAACAACCAAAACAAAAAAAGTAAACAACAATGAGAAAAGCAAAACCAAAAAAACGTGTGATCCTTCCGGATCCGGTTTTCGGAGAGGTAATGGTTGGTAAGTTTGTCAACCACCTCATGCTGGACGGTAAGAAGAGCATTTCCTATAGCGTCTTCTATTCCGCTCTGGAGCTTGTTGGTCAAAAGATGAAGAGCGAAGAGAAGTCCGCTTTGGATATCTGGAAACAAGCTTTGGATAATATCACTCCTCTAGTCGAAGTTAAGTCGAAGCGTATCGGTGGTGCAACCTTCCAAGTTCCTACTGAGATTCGCGCTGACCGTAAGGAGTCCATCTCGATGAAGAACATGATCAATTTTGCCCGCAAGCGCGGAGGCCACTCGATGGCTGAGAAACTCGCTGGTGAGATCATGGATGCTTACAATAATCAAGGTGGTGCCTTCAAACGTAAAGAGGACATGCACCGTATGGCAGAAGCCAACCGTGCATTCGCCCATTTCCGCTTCTAAATTATTTTTTCAAGGTATTAGTCTGTTATTGATAAGGAAATGGCAAAACACGATTTAAAATATAATAGGAACATCGGTATCATGGCACACATTGATGCCGGTAAAACAACGACTTCTGAGCGTATCCTATACTACACCGGTTTGACCCACAAGATTGGTGAGGTTCACGACGGTGCGGCTACGATGGACTGGATGGAGCAAGAGCAAGAGCGTGGTATCACGATCACCTCTGCGGCTACGACTACCTACTGGCCCTATCTTGGTCAAAAGTATAAGATCAACTTGATTGACACTCCGGGGCACGTGGACTTTACGGTAGAGGTAGAGCGTAGTCTCCGTATCTTAGACGGTGCGGTAGCGGCTTTCTGCGCCGTAGGCGGCGTGCAACCCCAATCGGAAACGGTTTGGCGTCAAGCGGACAAGTATAATGTTCCGCGTATCTGCTACGTGAATAAGATGGACCGTTCGGGTGCCAACTTCTTCGATGTAGTTCGTCAAATCAAGGAAGTGTTAGGTGCGACGCCTTGTCCCATCCAAATCCCCATCGGAGCGGAAGAGACTTTCCAAGGCGTAGTAGACCTGATTAAGATGAAGGCTATCGTTTGGAAGGATGAGACGATGGGAAGTGAGTACGTGGAGGAAGCGATTCCCGCTGACCTCGTGGACGAGGCAAAAGAGTGGAGAGATAAGATGCTCGAGGCTTGTGCTGAGTTTGACGATGTGTTGATGGAGAAATACTTCTCTGATCCCGATACGATCACTGAGGATGAGGTTCGCGCCGCTATCCGTAAGGGTACGGTAGGACTGCATATCTTCCCCGTTATCTGCGGTTCGAGCTTTAAGAACAAAGGCGTTCAAACGATGTTGGATGCCGTTTGCGCTTACTTGCCCTCTCCGCTGGATACCCCGAATATCGAAGGTACCGATCCTCGTAATGACCAAACGATTGAGCGTCACCCCGATGAGGATGAGCCTCTTTGCGCCTTGGCCTTCAAGATCGCTACCGATCCGTATGTAGGCCGTCTGTGCTACTTTAGAGTTTATTCGGGTAAGTTAGAAGCCGGTTCCTATGTTTACAATACACGCTCGGGTAAAAAAGAGCGTATTTCGCGTATCTTCCAAATGCATTCCAACCACCAAAATCCGGTGGAGGTTATTTGTGCCGGAGATATCGGAGCCGGAGTAGGCTTTAAGGATATCCGCACGGGTGATACGCTGTGCAGTGAGGATAAACCTATTGCTTTGGAGTCGATTGAGTTCCCGGCACCGGTTATCGGTATCTCCGTTGAGCCTAAGAGTCAGGCGGACATCGATAAGTTAGGTATGGGTCTGGCTAAGTTGGCAGAGGAGGATCCGACCTTTACTGTTAAGACCGATGAGCAAACGGGTCAAACCGTTATCTCGGGTATGGGTGAGCTGCACTTGGAGATTATTATTGACCGTTTACGTCGTGAGTTCAAGGTGGAGTGCAACCAAGGTCAGCCGCAAGTGGCTTATCGTGAGGCTATCTCGGCTCCTGTTGAACTGCGCGAGACCTATAAGAAACAAACGGGTGGTCGTGGTAAGTTCGCGGATATGATTGTTCGCGTAGAGCCCGCCGATGCCGAATGGGAAGGTGGTCTGCAATTCATCAATGAGGTGAAGGGCGGTAACATTCCGAAGGAGTACATCCCGTCTATTCAGAAGGGCTTTGAGACCGCTATGAAGAACGGTGTGCTCGCCGGTTTCCCGATGGATAAGTTGAAGGTAACGGTTATCGATGGTAGTTTCCATCCGGTAGATAGTGACCAATTGAGTTTCGAAGTCTGCGCACAAATGGCGTTTAAGAATGCCTCTGTAAAGGCTAAACCGGTACTTATGGAGCCTATCATGAAGGTAGAAGTAGTAACGCCGGAAGAGAATATGGGTGATGTGATTGGTGACTTGAACAAACGTCGCGGTCAGGTTGAAGGCATGGATACCGCTCGTACGGGTGCCCGTGTGATCAAAGCCAAAGTGCCGCTCAGCGAGATGTTCGGTTATGTAACAGCCTTGCGTACCATCACTTCGGGTCGCGCTACGAGTAGCATGGAGTTCTCGCACTACGAGGCAGTGAACAGTAGCATTGCTAGAACAGTACTGACCGAGTGTGGAGGAAGAGCAGAATTAGTATAACACCTTAATATAGTTAACGCGTACGTACGCGTAAGGCGCAAGCAAATGACTCTTTGCGGACCGCGTACGAACGCTATTGTAAAACAATTAAATTAAAACAACATTATGAGTCAAAAAATTCGTATCAAACTGAAATCGTTTGACCACAATTTGGTGGACAAGTCCGCTGAGAAGATTGTGAAGACGGTGAAGGCTACGGGTGCTGTTGTCAGCGGTCCTATTCCATTACCCACTCACAAGCGTATCTTCACGGTTAACCGTTCCACGTTCGTTAACAAGAAGAGCCGTGAGCAATTTGAGCTGAGCAGCTACAAGCGTCTCATCGACATCTACAACTCGAACAACAAGACGGTTGAATCGTTAATGAAACTGGAGTTGGCTTCCGGTGTGGATGTAGAGATCAAGGTTTGATGAAAAAGGGGTTGCTTCCATCGGAAAGTACTAGTAGGACTAGAATGACTAGAGATTCTAGAAAATCTAGAGAGTCTAGAAAATCTAGGGAGTCTAGAAACCCGATGGCGAGAGTAACCAAAAACAATTATTAACAATTAATCCATTACAACAATGGCAGGATTATTAGGTAAAAAAATCGGAATGACATCCGTTTTCGGTGCTGATGGTAAGAATATCCCATGCACCGTGATCGAAGCCGGTCCTTGCGTAGTAACGCAATTAAAGACGGTGGAGAAGGACGGTTATGCTGCTGTTCAAGTAGGTTTCATGCCCAAGAGCGAGAAACATGTGAACAAAGCAGAAGCCGGTCACTTCAAGGCCGCTGGGGTTCAGCCCATGCGTTATTTAGCGGAGTTTGACTTCGAAGAAGAAAAGAAGTTGGGTGATACGATTAACGTTAGTATCTTTGAAGAAGGCGCTTTCGTTGACGTTATTGGCACCAGCAAAGGTAAAGGATTCCAGGGCGTTGTTAAACGTCATGGTTTCGGTGGTGTAGGCCAATCGACGCACGGTCAAGACGACCGTCTGCGTGCCCCCGGTTCGGTGGGTGCTTGTGCCTATCCTAGTCGTATTTTCCCGGGTACCCGCATGGCAGGTCATATGGGACAAGACCGCGTAACGGCTCAAAACCTCGTGGTATTGAAAGTGATTCCTGAGTACAACTTGATCATGGTCAAGGGTAGTGTACCGGGAGCTAAAAACTCTATTGTAACCATTAATAAGTAAGTAGTATGGAACTTAGTATTATGAACATGGCCGGTGAGAAAACCGGTAAGAAGATCAAGCTCAATGACGCTATCTTCGCAATCGAGCCTAACGACCACGCTATTTATTTGGACGTTAAGCAATTCTTAGCCGACAACCGTCAAGGTACGGCAAAAGCTAAACAACGTAGTGAAAACGCTCACTCTACCCGCAAACTGGGTCGCCAGAAAGGTGGAGGCGGTGCTCGTCCGGGTGATTTGAAGAGTCCGGTACGCGTAGGTGGTGGTACCATTTTCGGTCCCGTACCCCGCGACTACAGCTTTAAGCTCAATAAGAAAGTAAAACAACTCGCTCGTCGCAGTGCATTGAGCACCCGCGCTAAGAATGGTGAGATCATCGTTTTAGATGCTCTGACTTTCGAGGCTCCGAAGACGAAAGCGATGGTTGAGGTAATGAATAACCTGAAAGTGGCAGGTAAGAAGGTTCTCTTCGTTATGCCTGAGACGGTGAAGACGGTTATCAAGAGTGCTGCTAATATCGAGCGCACGAAGGTTACCACTGTCGGTGAGTTGAATACTTACGCAATCATGAACGCTAATGTAGTAGTATTCGTTAAGGATGCTGTTGCAAAATTAGAAGAAACTTTTAACGCATAAGGAGGACTGATTATGGCAATTATTATTAAACCTATCGTCACCGAGAAGATGACCGCCGCCGGCGAGAAACTGAACCGTTATGGTTTCCAAGTAGTTCGCACTGCTAACAAGGTTGAGATCAAGAAGGCAGTCGAAGAAATGTACAATGTACAAGTAGTGGATGTAAACACGGCTATCGTTGCTCCTAAGAATAAGCAACGCTGGACGCGCAGCGGTCTTTTGAGAGGCGCTACGAATGCTTACAAGAAAGCTATCGTTACATTGAAAGAAGGTGAAACAATCGATTTTTATAGCAATATTTAAAGATGGCTGTACGTAAATTAAAACCCTCTACACCGGGGCAAAGACACAAGATTATTGGCGCGTTTGAAGAGATTACGGCAAGCGCACCAGAGAAGTCTCTTGTATTCGGTAAAACCAAGACGGGTGGTCGCAACAACACAGGTAAGATGACCATGCGTTACATTGGTGGCGGACACAAGCAGAAATTCCGCGTAATTGACTTTAAACGTAACAAAGATGGTGTACCCGCTACTGTTAAGACGATTGAGTACGATCCGAATCGTTCGGCTCGCATCGCTCTGTTGTTCTATGCAGATGGTGAGAAACGTTACATTCTTGCACCGAATGGTTTGCAAGTAGGTCAAGTAGTAGTATCGGGTGCTGATATTGCACCTGAAGTAGGTAATGCTCTTCCGATGGCTCAGATTCCGTTAGGAACGCTGATCCACAACATCGAGCTTCGTCCGGGCCAAGGTGCTCAGATGGTTCGTTCGGCAGGTGTGTTCGCACAACTGGCCGGTCGTGAAGACAAGTATGCAATCGTTAAGTTACCTTCCGGTGAACTCCGCAAGGTGCTCGCTGCTTGCAAAGCCACCGTTGGTGTGGTTGGTAACAGCGATCACGCGTTGGAGAAGAGCGGTAAGGCCGGTCGTAGCCGTTGGCTGGGCCGTCGTCCGCACAACCGTGGTGTAACGATGAACCCTGTAGATCACCCGATGGGTGGTGGTGAAGGCCGCGCCAGTGGTGGACACCCGCGTTCTCGTAAGGGATTGCTGGCTAAGGGTTACAAGACTCGTCATCCGAAGAATTCGAGCAATCAGTACATTATTGAAAGAAGAAAAAAATAACCTATAAAATTTAGAGAATTATGAGTCGTTCATTGAAAAAAGGACCGTTTATCAACGTTAAGTTGGAGAAAAAGGTGCTGGCTATGAATGAGGCTAACAAGAAAGAAGTTGTTAAGACCTGGAGCCGTGCATCGATGATCTCTCCTGATTTTGTAGGTCATACAATTGCAGTTCACAATGGAAATAAGTTTATTCCCGTTTATATCACGGAGAATATGGTTGGTCACAAACTCGGTGAGTTTGCTCCCACTCGTACCTTCCGTGGTCACAGCGGTAATAATAAGTAATCCATTGAATCATTAAAACAACATTTAAATTTTAGATTAAAATGGGTGCTAGAAAACATAATACAGCTGAAGCAATTAAAGAGGCTAAAAAGACTCAATATTTTGCTAAGCTAAATAACGTTCCTTCTTCTCCGCGTAAAATGCGTCTTGTTGCTGACATGATTCGTGGAATGGAAGTGAACCGTGCACTGGGCGCATTGCACTTCTCGACAAAAGAAGCCTCTCGCGCCTTGGAGAAAGTACTGAAATCGGCCATTTCGAACTGGGAACAAAAAACCGGTAAGAAGGCTGACCAAGAGACACTGTATGTAAGTAATATCTTTGTTGATGGCGGCATGATGCTCAAACGTCTGCTGACCGCTCCTCAAGGTCGCGGCTATCGTGTACGCAAGCGCAGCAATCATATTACTGTATTCGTAGATACTAAAAATACTGAAACTCAAAAGTAACACCAAAATGGGACAAAAAATTAATCCAATTGCTAACCGCCTGGGTATTGTACGTGGTTGGGATTCCAACTGGTTTGGCGGTAAGAACTACGGAGATACGATTGTCGAGGACAGTAAGATCCGCGACTACCTGAATGCCCGTTTGGCAGAGGCAAGTATTTCTCGTATCGTTATTGAAAGAACTCTTAAACTTGTGACGGTCACTGTCTGCACCGCTCGCCCCGGTTATATTATCGGAAAGGGTGGACAAGAAGTCGACAAATTGAAAGAGGAACTGAAGAAAATCACCAAACAAGATGTTCAAATCAACATCTTTGAGGTTAAGCGTCCTGAACTCGATGCAACCATCGTTGCTAAGAAGATCGCTCGCCAATTAGAGGGTAAGATCGCTTACCGTCGTGCCATCAAGATGGCCATTGCATCCACGATGCGTATGGGCGCTGAGGGTATCAAGGTTCAAGTGAGCGGCCGTCTGAACGGTGCTGAGATTGCTCGTAGCGAGATGTTCAAAGAGGGTCGTACTCCGCTTCACACATTACGTGCCGACATTGACTATTGTCATGAAGGTGCTCTCACGAAAGTGGGTATCCTCGGTGTGAAGGTTTGGATCTGCCGTGGCGAAGTTTACGGTAAGAAGGACCTGGCTCCTAACTTCACGGTTAAAGAACAAGGCGCTCCGCGCGGTGGTGAAAACCGTCGTGGCGATCGTCGTGATGACCGTAAGGGTGGTTTCCGCAGAAACAAAAAACAATAAGTTTAACCGATTTGTAGATTACAATTATGTTACAACCGAAGAAAACAAAATTCCGCCGCTCGCAAAAAGGCCGTATTAAGGGCAACGCGCAGCGTGGCAATGAGCTTGCATTTGGCTCATTCGGTATCAAGAGTCTTGGTACCATCTGGTTGACAGGTCGTCAAATCGAAGCAGCTCGTGTGGCAGACACTCGTTATATGCAACGTCAGGGTCAAGTTTGGATCCGCGTTTTCCCGGATAAACCGATTACTAAGAAACCCTTGGATGTCCGTATGGGTAAAGGTAAAGGTGCTCCGGAAGGATTCGTCGTTCCGTTGGCTCCCGGCCGTATCATTTTCGAAGTTGACGGTGTACCGTTCGAGGTAGCTAAAGAGGCTCTTCGTCTGGCTGCTCAAAAACTTCCTATCACCACTAAATTTGTCGTAAAACGTGATTACGACGCAACCCAAAATGTTTAATTGTAGATTGTTATGAAACAAGCTGAAGTAAAAGAATTAACAACTGCTGAAATCCAAGAGCGTATCGCTACGGAGAAGGAGAACCTTGTTCGCATGAAGCTCAATCACAGCATTTCACCGCTTGACAATCCGTTGCAGATTAAGGTTGCTCGCAAGACAATCGCTCGTCTGGCAACAGAATTACGTCAAAGAGAATTAACCAAGTAATAAACGACAGGAATTATGGAAAGAAATTTAAGAAAAGAGCGTCAGGGCGTTGTAGTTTCCAACAAGATGGACAAGACCGTGGTCGTTGCCGTTAAGTGGAAAGAGAAACACCCGATTTATGGCAAGTTTGTCAATAAAACTCGCAAGTTCCATGTTCATGACGAGAAGAACGAGTGTGGCGTAGGTGATACGATTCGCATTATGGAAACTCGTCCATTGAGCAAGACTGTTCGTTGGCGTCTAACTCAAATTATTGAAAGGGCTAAGTAATATGATACAACAAGAATCAAGATTAGTAGTTGCGGATAACAGCGGTGCCAAAGAGGCATTATGCATCCGTGTACTGGGCGGAACGAAACGTCGTTACGCTTCCTTGGGAGACACCATCGTAGTAGCCGTTAAGGGAGTAGTTCCCAGTAGCGAAATGAAGGACGGTACGGTTAGTCGTGCCATCATCGTTCGCGTAAAGAAAGAAGTACGTCGTGCTGACGGTAGTTACATCCGTTTCGACGATAACGCATGCGTTCTCGTGGATAATGCGGGTGAGATTCGCGGTAGCCGTATCTTTGGTCCGGTGGCTCGTGAGCTCCGTCAAACGAACATGAAAATTATTTCTCTTGCACCTGAAGTGCTTTAATCATCAAAATTCAGTAAATATGGCAAAGTTACATATTAAGAAGGGTGATATCGTTTACGTCAATGCAGGTGCTTCGAAAGGTAAAACCGGTCGCGTACTGGAAGTTATCGTAGAGAAACAACGTGCTATCGTAGAGGGTGTCAACATGGTTAGCAAGGCTACCAAACCCAATGCAAAGAATCCTCAAGGAGGATTAGTTAAGAAAGAGGCTCCCATTCATATCTCCAACCTCAACCCCGTTGAGGACGGCAAACCCGTTCGCGTGGGTCGCGTTGAGAAGAATGGTAAGCTTGTTCGTGTAAGTAAAAAATCCGGTAAAGAAATCTAACAATGAATACAGCTAGCTTAAAACAAGATTATCAGGAGCGTATCGTTCCTATCTTGATCAAAGAGTTCGGTTACACTACGGTTATGCAGTGCCCGAAACTGACTAAGATTGTTCTCAACCAAGGTTTGGGCGAAGCTACGGCTGACAAAAAGATCGTGGATGAGGCTCAAGTAGAAATGACCCAAATCGCCGGTCAAAAGGCTGTTGCTACGGTTTCTAAGAAGGATATCGCCAACTTCAAGGTTCGTAAGAAAATGCCCATCGGCGTTCGCGTAACGCTGCGTGGTGAGCGTATGTACGAGTTCTTGGAGCGCCTTGTTCGCGTTGCTCTGCCGCGTATCCGTGACTTCAAAGGTATCGAGAACAAGATGGATGGTCGTGGTAACTACACGCTGGGTATCACGGAGCAAATCATCTTCCCTGAAATTAACATTGATAACATTACCAAACTGCAAGGTATGAACATTACGTTCGTTACCTCGGCTAACACCGACGAGGAGGGTTTTGCTCTGCTTCGTGAGTTTGGATTACCATTCAAAAAGTAATAGACTATGGCAAAAGAATCAATGAAAGCCCGTGAGGTTAAGCGCGCAAAATTGGTAGCTCGTTATGCTGCCAAGCGTGCGCAACTCCTCAAAGATGGTGACTATGAAGGCTTACAGGCTCTGCCTCGTAACGCCAGCCCCGTACGTCTGCACAATCGTTGCAAGATTACCGGCCGTCCCAAAGGTTACATGCGTGCATTCGGCTTGAGTCGTATTCAATTCCGTGAGATGGCTTCTAAGGGCCTGATCCCGGGAGTGAAGAAAGCAAGCTGGTAGTATTATAATTAACATTATTAAATAATGTCAGGAAAGTCCTGATAATTTTAAAATCAAACAATTATGACAGATCCAATCGCAGATTATCTGACTCGTCTCAGAAATGCAATCAAAGCCGGTCACCGCGTAGTAGAGGTACCCGCTTCGAATCTGAAGAAAGAGATCACCCGCATCTTATTCGAGAAGGGTTATATCCTCTCCTATAAGTTCGTGGAAGATGGACCTCAAGGCACGATTAAGGTTGCTTTGAAGTATGATCCCGTTAACAAAGTTAATGCCATCAAGAGTTTACAACGTGTTTCTACCCCCGGTCTTCGTCAATACGTTGGCTATCGTGAGATGCCGCGCGTGCTGAACGGTTTGGGTATCGCTATCCTTTCGACTTCGAAGGGTGTGATGACCAACAAGGAAGCAGAAGGTCAAAAACTGGGTGGTGAGGTTTTGTGTTATGTTTATTAATGTAAGGAGGAACTATTATGTCAAGAATTGGTAAATTACCTATAGCTATTCCTGCAGGCGTAACCGTAACCGTTAGCCCGGAAAACGTAGTGACCGTTAAAGGTCCTAAAGGAGAACTGGTACAAGCCGTTGATAAAATCATCACGGTAAGTATTGAGGATGGTGTGATCCACGTAACTCGTCCGAACGACGAGAAAGAGAGCCGTGCTAAACATGGTCTCTATCGTGCTTTGATTCACAATATGGTATATGGTGTAAGCGAAGGCTACAAGGCAGCTCTTGAGCTCGTTGGTGTTGGTTATCGTGTAGAGAACAACGGCAACATCCTTAACTTCTCGCTCGGTTATACGCACCCTATCTATCTACAATTGCCTAAGGAGGTCAAAGTAGAGACGAAGCAAGAGCGTAACCAAAACCCGTTTGTATTCTTGGAGACCGCTGACAAGCAATTGCTTGGACAGATTTGCGCAAAGATTCGTTCGTTCCGCAAACCCGAACCTTACAAAGGTAAAGGTATTCGTTTCCAAGGTGAAGTTGTTCGTCGTAAGGCTGGTAAATCGGCTGGTAAATAAAGAAAGGAATAAGTTATGATTAAGAAAATTGCAAGAAGACTGAAAATTAAGGCTTCCATCCGTACGAAAGTATCGGGAACCGCAGAGCAACCCCGTCTGACTGTATTCCGTTCTAACAGTCAAATTTACGCTCAAGTGATTGATGACCAAGCAGGTAAGACGCTCGCAAGCGCCGGCTCGCTAGGTATCAAAGATAAGATGACCAAGACTGAGAAAGCCGCTCAAGTAGGTAAACTCATTGCTGAGGCTGCTAAGAAAGCAGGCGTAGAGGCAGTGGTATTTGACCGCAACGGTTACCTCTATCATGGTCGTGTGAAAGCATTAGCAGACGCTGCTCGCGAAGCAGGTCTTAAATTCTAAAAACAATTATGGTTATGAATCGAGTTAAAACAACCCAAGACTTGGAGCTCAAGGAGCGCCTCGTCGCTGTTAACCGCGTTACGAAAGTGACGAAAGGTGGACGTACGTTTACGTTTGCAGCCATCGTTGTTGTAGGAAATGAGGCAGGCATCGTAGGCTACGGTTTAGGTAAAGCAGGTGAAGTAACGGCGGCTATCGCCAAAGCTACCGAAGCTGCAAAGAAGAATCTAATTCAAGTGCCCGTATTGAAGGGTACTGTACCTCACGAGCAACTGGCTAAGTTCGGTGGCGCATTGGTTTATCTACAACCTGCCACTCACGGTACCGGAGTAAAAGCCGGTGGTGCTATGCGGGCCGTGCTGGAAAGCGTGGGTGTGAAGAACGTGCTGGCCAAATCCAAAGGTTCGTCCAA
>JAZRWG010000009.1:0-16073 GCA_045599545.1 Paludibacteraceae bacterium
TTCTCCTATGGTCCTCAAGGTAAGAGTTTTGGTCCGCCCGCTACTTACAACGCTCCTGTGGACCAAGTGCTGACAGGTGGTTACTTCTTGGTTTCCTATACCAATGCAGAAGGTGTCGCACGTGAGTTCATCGTTAACGCTAACCCTGATGTTCAGCCTGCTAACGACTAACGCGCGCCCGCGTACGTAATGTATTAAGGTGCACTCGCTATGATTAATGTAGAAAGCAAACTGATTCCCCTTCGCGGACAAATGGTCTTGTTGGATCGAGACCTCGCGGAGTTGTATGGAGTTGAGACTCGTGTAATAAACCAAGCGGTAAAAAATAATCCTGATAAATTCCCCCAAGGGTATATATATACTATTGGAAGACAGGAGGTTGCAGACTTGAAGTCGAAATTTTCGACATCAAGTGAAGTTCCTGACAAGGAAGTCTCTATTCTAAGATCAAAAATTTTGACCTTAGAATCACAAGAAGGGAAAGGGCACTATTCTAAATATGCTTATAAAGCTTTTACGGAGAAAGGGTTATATATGCTTGCAACCATTCTAAAAAGTCCACAAGCTACACAAGCAACCCTCTCTATCATTGAGACTTATGCTCAAGTAAGAGAGATGGCTCGTACAATGGAGGCTTTGCAGAATGTGGTTGACGGAGGCTCTCAACAACAGACTTTGTTACAAAAAGTCGGCGAGATGCTTGGCAATGTGGTAGGGGCAAACCTTTCCACAGAGTCTACCGAAACAGAAATCGAGTTTAACTTCGCAGTAGTGAAGATTAAACACAAGATTATCAAGAAATAATTGCGTACGCAAATAATTAACATTACTAAATTAGGAAAGTAAAAATGTTCTTTGACGATTATAAACAACACGCAGACTCGCAAATCCGTACTTCCCTCTTTTGGGAATACGATATGAGTCGTTTCGACTGGCAGCAAATGCGTACGCTGGTCGTGCAACGCGTGCTGGAAAGAGGTTTTATGAGCGACTATTACGCTATGCTCAACCTTTATGGTTTAGAAGGTGTGAAAAAGGCACTCTGCCAAATCCCCTATATGAACGCCAAAGATATGAGTTTTGCTTGCACTACGTTTGGACTAAAAAAAGAGGACCTGAAATGTTACAATACGAAACAATCTTACCCTCAACTCTGGAACTCCTAAAGCGACTAATGGTGGATGGCAATATCCCCGCCTTTAGACTCGTTGGAGGTACCGCCCTTGCCCTGCAATTAGGACACCGCGTGAGTGTGGATTTAGATTTGTTTTCGGATGTGAGTTTCGACGAAGTAGCCTTGCGTGAATACTTGGTACAGAACTATTCATTCCAAACCGAGTTTATCGCCAAAGAGACTCTCAAAGGGGAAATAAATGGAGTACAAGTTGATTGTATCGCTCATAAGTATCACTGGATACGCCCCTGTGTGGAGGAAAATGCTATTCGCTTGGTCAGCATGGAAGACTTATGCGCTATGAAATTGAATGCTATTTCCAATAGTGGAAGACGCGTCAAAGATTTTATTGACATAGCCTATTTATCTACTCGTTTTTCCCTACAACAAATGTTGGGTTTCTTCGAGGAGAAATATAGCGAAAGTTCCATGCTCGCATTCAAAGCTATCACCTTTTTTGATGATATTAACTTCAACGAACCAGTGATATTATCCTCTCAAAAACCATTTGTTTGGAAAAATATAGCCAAACGTCTGCAAGATATGAACCAATATCAATTGAAGACTTTTACTTCAGAGCCCTAAAATTATAGTATAATGAAGTTAAAACAATTAGTAATATTAACCCTTGCTACTCTGTGCTGCTCTGCAACATTCGCAGGAAAGACGGTTAGCTACAAGGATAGTATCCAAAGCGGTGAGACGTACCTGTTCATCGATCAACTACTGACCGAAGAAGGCCCCTACTCGCGCACTATCCCTGCAGCCGGAGGTGGTGACAGTACGATCAACTTGACGTTGAAGTTCTTCACTCCCTGCCAGGACGTTGCAGTGACCGTAGCGGATAGTATTTTCTTGGGTGACTCGTATCTGTTCATCGATACGCTTATCACCCCGATCGACCTCAATCCTGTGGTTGTGACGAGGACGATTCCGCGTGTAGCCGGTTGCGACAGCACCATCACTCTCACGTTGAACGTGATGAATCCTTGCCAGGATACAATAGTAGCATACACTGATTCCATTTTCGTTGGCGAATCGTACTTATTCATCGACACGCTGATCACTCGTTCAACGGCCGATACTACGAATTACCAACGTATCATTCCGCGCGTTGCCGGTTGCGATAGTACCATTAACTTGACACTTATCGCCATGCGCGTGCCGGTAAAGGATACTATTTATGATACCACGGCTGTTAACCGTTGCTATAAAGAAGCATTTACCGATCGCTTGGGCGTAACGTATTATCCGACACAAGATACGGTGGTATTGGATACCCTTCCTGCCGCTCGTACCTATACAACCGATAGCACGGTTGTGACGGTTGACTCTATCTATCGCTACGAACTGAAGGTATGGCCTGCTATGACCACTACCGAGCAAACGGATAGCCTCAACGCTAACTATGGTTCCTTCACTTGGCACCTCGGCAGCCGCGATAGTATCATTACCGACTTTACGATTGATGCCATCAACCATCGCGAGTACATGTATCAAAATATCCGTGGTTGCGATAGTGCTAAGTTCGTCTTAGACGTTACCGTATGGCCCGCAATGACTACGACTATCCAAACGGATAGCCTCAACGCTAACTATGGTTCCTTCACGTGGCACTTAGGCAGCCGCGATAGTATCATTACTGACTTTACGATTGATGCCATCAACCATCGCGAGTACATGTATAAGAACATCCTCGGCGGTGATAGTGCTAAGTTCGTCTTAGACGTTACCGTATGGCCCGCAATGACTACGACTATCCAAACGGATAGTATCTGCGCTACCTATGGTTCCTTCACTTGGCACCTCGGCAGCCGTGATAGTATCATTACCGACTTTACGATTGATGCCATCAACAACCGCGAGTACATATATCCGAACATCCTCGGCGGTGATAGTGCTAAGTTCGTCTTAGCCGTTACCGTTTGGCCCGCTACCAAATATCCGACAGCTAAGAAGGATACCATCGATGCGGACAAGTTACCGTACATATGGAAAGTATACGAAGGTCGTCAATTGTCTATCTCTGCCGCCGGTGAACACTTCGACACGGTTAAGAATATACTCCGTTGCGATAGTATCATCTACGAACTCGACTTAGAAGTTCGTCGCCTTGTTCGCCGCGAGGCTCCGCTGGTAGAAGAACTCGTTTGCGCCGGTACTGAGTATGTGGGTCGTCTCACGAACCACACCATCAATGGTCTGACCGAATGGCAAGACTCGCTCCGCGTTTGGGACGATGTCAACCTGATGGCTATCGACTCAATCTACACCTATAAGATTGATACGCTCGTTACCACCGTTCCGAATACGGAAATGGTTGGCATTAAGGCTTACTGCGATTATGAAGTCGATTTTGCCGAACCGATGGCTAACGTAACGAATTATATCGAGACCAATGCTGCTTTCGCCAATGTGATTAGCACGACTTGGGAAGTGGAGACCAAAGCCGGTTGGAAACCCGCCGCTACGACCATCATTACCAGTGATGACCAAACGGTTCGCGTTCGCGTCACCATAGAGACCGAGTGCGAAACAACAACCGCTATCTCTGAACCTTACGAGGTGAAGACCGCTACCGGTGACGATAAACCCGAACTCAATATCCCGTCCGCTAAGAAATACGGCAACCGTATTGTTATGGTGGACCGCAACGCTACCGAAGCCCTGGGTTGGACCATCGCTGAGGAGGACGTTACGTGGTATGAGGTAGTTGGAGACGCTGACGATCGTAGCTATGATGCCGATCCCGCTTTGTGGAACGATAAAGTGGTTAAGGTTGGTTCCTACTACTACACCCTCGCTGACGGACAACCGCTCGAAGGTCTGTACTACGCCCTCATTCCGGGTATGAAATCCGCAATGACGTGCGGTACCGAACTGCGTACCGAAGTGCTGGATTGCAAGCCTACTAGTAAGGCTGCCGTTCGCCTGACGCCGAATATGGTCGCTCCTAACCAAACCATGGAACTGATCGGTTTGGACGCTAATGAGTCCTACTCCGTTCGCGTGATTGGTACCAACGGCCAAACCGAGAAAGCGTTTACCGTAGAAGCCAAAGAGACTGTTTCTTTGAAGGCTGCTACGATATCGGGCATGTACCTCGTCAACGTAATGAACGAGTCGGAAAATGTTTCACTGAAGTATATTGTTAAATAATGGAGGAGACAAATATGAAAAACAGTAAAATTGTTTTAGTAGCTTTAATGCTCGTTTGTGCTCCTACATTATTTGCACAAACACAGTTCCATCGCTTGGATACCGTTCGTATCTTTCCCCCGACGGATAAACATTATCTGACTTCAGAGAAACTGTCTCCATGGGTGTACAACGTTAACCACGTCATCCAACAAGTGGGTGGTAAACGCTTCCCCAACGGTATCCTGGTTCAGGGAATCTATTCGTGGATCGAACCCGAGTTCTTGAGAATGGTTTCTCCTTACGTGGAGAAAGATAGCACCGTTACTGTCATGAGCGAAGAACAGCGCGCCGCTTATCGTGCCCAACAAGCCGAAGAACGTCGCATTCGTGATTCTATCGCGAATGCTAAAGCCAAAGCGGATGCTCTTTCTTATGCCGAACTGCGTCGTAAACAAGACAGCGCCTTTGCAGCTCAACAAGCTGAAGAGGTTCGCCGTCGTGCTTATGAAGACTCGCTGGCTCAAGCCCATTTGGACTCCTTGGAGAAAACGATGGCTCCGAAAGAAATAGACCGCTTCACCATCGGTGTGCGCGGAGGAGCAGCTTCGATGATGCAAGACCTCGGTGCTGTAGGTAAAGGAAAAGTAGGCTTCGATGTCGCCTTAGATCTGCAATATGCTCACTATTGGCCTACCAAGAAAGAGCATAACGTAGGTCTGCTCGTCGGCTTAAGTGCTGCTTTTGCCCGTAATTCACTCAAAGGACCCGAAACAGCAGACTATACCTTGCCTACCTGTGATGGCGACATCGCTTATCATGTCCAAGGGGACGTTAACTCGCTCGTAATGAACCAAATCCAAATCGAAGTACCCGTGATGTTCTCACTGGTAACCAAGAAAGGATTCTTCCTTAACATCGGTCCTAAACTGATGGCTCCTGTTTATAGCCCCTATAAACAGGACCTCAGCGTTTCGGATATCACGGCTACCTTCGTTAAAGAGGGGGTCACCGCAGTTAATGAAGTCGTTACCGGCGTGTTCCCCGGCGATAAGGCACAAATGAAGGGACAATGGCATAATGCCGCTATCCATGTGCTGGCTGCCGGCGAACTCGGAGGCGAGATTAAACTCAAGGACGGCGATAGCTTCGGCATCGGTGTTTACGGCTCTTATAGCTTATTCAATAACTATAAGCAACTCGAACAACCCGTTCCGTCTTATGTTCAAATCACCGCTCCGACCGCAACCTCTTGCGCTATCGTAGATGTTAAGGGCGTTTCGGACGTGCATATGAATAAACTCGGTTATTGGGATGCCGGTATCAAACTGGCTTACCTCTTCAATTGGTATCATAAACCCAACAAGAAGTAAACCGAACACGATCAAAAAGAGCCGCCTCACACTGAGACGGCTTTTTTTGTGCAAAAAATGCAACAAAAATTTGCATATGTCAAAAAAAAGCAGTACCTTTGCACCCGCTTTCAACGGAAAGCACTAAATGCAACGATGTTGCTATCGTAGATGTGGCATGGTTGTTATCGTTTAACTATTAATTTTTTTCTACTATGTATTTAACATCTGAGAAAAAACAAGAGCTCTTTGCTCAATTTGGTAAGGACGCTAAGAACACGGGTTCGGCTGAGAGCCAAATCGCCCTCTTCACCTTCCGTATCAATCACCTTACCGAGCACCTTAAAGTCAACCGCAAGGACTTCGGTTCCGAGCGCGCCCTGACTACCTTAGTTGGTAAACGTCGTCGTCTGTTAGACTACTTGAAGGCTAAAGACATCGAGCGTTATCGTGCTATCATCAAAGAGCTGAACATCCGTAAGTAACTTACGCTTATTCACAAACCAAGAAGCCGCCCCCAAAAGGACGGCTTCTCTTATACCTCTCAGCCTTTCTGCCTCTCAGCCTTTCTGCCTCTCAGCCTATTTCACTGCCTTGAAACTCATATCCAAACTCTTCACTGAGTGGGTCAGTGCCCCCACCGAGATAAAATCAACCCCCGTCACAGCATAGTCGCGCAGCGTGTCTTTCGTGATACCTCCACTGCTCTCTATCTCCATCTTGCGGTTGCTTTTCTCCCACTCACGAATAATCTCCACCGCCTTTTTCGTTCGCTCCGGCGTGAAGTTATCCAACATAATGCGGTGAGGAATACCCGTTGCCAACGCTTCGCGTATCTCGTCCTCATTGCGGGTCTCTATCTCAATGCGTAAGTCCTTCCCCTTCTCCTTATTATAATCGCGCGCACGCGTAAGGGCTGCCGTGATGCCGCCCGAGAAATCCACGTGGTTGTCCTTGAGCAAGATCATATCGAATAACCCGATTCGGTGATTCATGCCCCCACCGATCTTCACCGCCTCTTTCTCTAAGTACCTCAGACCGGGTGTCGTCTTGCGCGTGTCCAGTACATGGCAACCCGTGTCCTCAATCAGACGCTGGTAACTATTCGTCGTAGTCGCAATGCCACTCATGCGCTGCATGATATTGAGCATCGTGCGCTCAATCTGCAAAAGACTCAACTCTTTACCATAGACCTTGAAAGCAATGTCTCCGGGCTTCACGGCATCGCCGTCATGAAGGAACTGCTCCACCCGACATTCGGGATCAAAGTAGGCGATAATGGCTTTGGCAACCTCTACACCGGCGAGGATACCTTCACCCTTAATAATGAGTTGCTGACAACCCATCTGCGTGGGCGGAATACAACTGAGCGACGTGTGGTCGCCGTCACGAATGTCCTCGTCAAACCAAAGGGCAATCAGTTTCTGTAATCGTTTTGTGTCCATATTTTTAGTATTTAGTGATTAGTTTTAGTGCTTAAAATTGGAAGTAGATAAAGGGCTGTTGTTCGGCCGACATAAACTGATACATGATCGCTACCGCAACCACTACCGCTATCCCTATTACCCACAACGGCAACATCGCAAAGTTTAGTCGATACCACCGTTTCCAGCGCTCCGGTAACCAGTGAATAATCATGCCCGCTACGAAAAGCAGCATCACATAGCGGTACTCCCACAGGAAGGGCAAGATAATATCGTTATTCCACGCACCTCCGATCTGACCCACCATCTGCTTGGCCGTCGTCCATGCCTGCTCGTTCTCCACCGCCGGATCAAGGTTACTGCTCGATCGAAAGAATAACCGCGTGAACGAGATAAAAGCAAACGTTTGGACAATAGCCCAGGCTTTGCCTAACCTTTCCGCCCATCTGCCTCTCTGCCTTTCTGCCTCTCCGCCTTTCTGCCTCTCTGCCTTTCCGCCTCTCAGCCAATAGTAACCATACCGAATGGCCGTGCCAACCCACAAGATGACAAACCACACGTAGGCTAAATTCATCAGCGGGGCGGGGTAGTACCGGTGCCCAAGAAGAAGTCCTACCGTAATGGTCGTCATCACCGCCATGCGTATATGCCAACCCATAATGCGCCAGAACTTATTGATGATCATGCCAATCCCGTTCAGTCCACCCCAAATCATAAAGTTCCAACTCGCCCCGTGCCAAAGTCCGCCCAACAGCATGGTGATAAACGAGTTCAAATTTGTGTATAGCAATTTCCTATGCTCCGGCCTCACTATCGCCACTATAGTAACTATAGTAGCTATCCCCACTATCACCGCCGTTGCTACCCAACTGCCCGTCAGCACCAGTGCCACTAACGCAATAAGCGCAATCCAGAAATAGGTTCCAAACGTGGCATTCCTGTTCCCGCCCAACGGGATATAGAGGTACGTCTTGAGCCAACGGCTCAGCGACATGTGCCAACGCCGCCAGAACTCCTGCGGGTTCTGCGCCTTATAGGGCGAGTCAAAGTTCTTGGGAAGATAGAAACCCATCACCATCGCCACCCCAATGGCTATGTCCGTATATCCCGAGAAATCAGCATACACCTGCATCGAGTACGTAAACAGTGCCATGAGGTTCTCAAACCCCGAGAAAAGAGTAGGGGACTGGAACACGCGGTCAATGAAATTAACCGCCAAGTAATCCGATAGTATAATCTTCTTCGCCAGTCCGTTCAGTATCCAAAAAATCGCCATCCCAAAACTGCGACGCGTCAGGTGCCACGGCTTATAGAGCTGCGGAATGAACTCACTTGCCCTCACAATCGGACCCGCCACTAACTGCGGGAAGAAGGAAACGTAAAACCCAAAGTCCAGAATGTTATTCACCGGCTTAATCCGCTGATGGTACACATCCGCCGTGTACGATATCACTTGGAAGATATAAAACGAAATACCCACCGGTAGAATGATTCGATCTACACTAAACCGCCCATCGGTCTCAAACCCATTCCCAATATACGCGAAGATATCAAATACCTTTAGGTCAATCCCGAAAAGATTATTGAACATATCCGTAAAGAAATACGCGTACTTGAAATAAGCCAACAATCCCAAGTCGATCATTACACTAAGACAAAGCAGTATCTTCGCTCCTGCCTCTCCGCCTTTCTGCCTCTCCGCCTCTCCGCCTCTCATCCTATAGATCCCTTTCGCTATCAGGAAATCCGAGCAGGTCACGAAGGCGAGGATGAGTAGGAATAGCCCACTCGTCTTATAGTAAAAGAACCAACTGACAAAGAGTAGGAAGATATTACGCAAGTGCATCCGCTTGCGGTCGCTGCCGCTCTTACCGATAATGAGTGCCAGCACCGAGAACACAATGGCGAAGAACACCCAGAAATAGAACTGCGTGAAGAGCAACGGACTGTGCTCGTTAAAAGCCAATATGTATTTTAATGCCTCCGGCATTCTGTCTTTTAGTTGAAAGTTTATAGTTTAAAGTTTAAAGAAGTTGTCTCGTTTAATAGTTTAGAGTTGATAAAGTCTACTATTTTTTCGGCGATGAGGTCCGCTCCTTTCTTGGTGAAGTGTATCCCGTCATCTCCGGCGAGACCTTGCTCCTGCCAGCGGAGCATGGCGTTCTCGCCACCCATGGCTTGGAAAGTACTGAAATAGACAATCCCCCTCTTGGAGGCCATCTTCTCCAACTGCCTATCCATATACATCACCATCGGGTCCGAATGCATCTCGCCTTGCTCGTTCACTAACATATCGCTCGGACCAATAAAAAGCACATCCGCTTCCGGTGCCGCTTGCTGTAAGAACTGCACTTGCCTTCCTAAAGCGTTCACCGTTTCCGTCACTAAACTATGACTCTGGATATTAGGTAGCGCATTCCCGCCGTATTGCATAATGATAAGCCTCGTGTTTGTCTTCGTAAAATAATCTCGGAGCAACGCCTCGTCCATATTCGTGAACATCGTTCCCGCACTGCCCCGCATGGGGATATTATCCACATAAACTCCCGTCTTACCTTCCAGCGACAACCCATAGACATCGCCCCGTCCTCTCAATACCACCGCGTGCTTGTCCTCTACCTCCATCGTTATACTCGAATCTGCCCAAAGCCTTACCCGCGTGTATTCGTCATCCACCTGCTTGCGCGGGGCAAAAGTTAATCGCAACTCCTCACTGCCCTTTACCAAACTGTCGTTCATCACCGTCACTTGTCCCATCACTCCGTAGCGGTTATTCTCCTCCCTTCGCAACGTTTTCGGTCCATACACAAAATAGCGTTTAGGTCCACCCGTATATAGCACCGGTTGACCGTTCATGGTCAGCGTCTGGTCCAGCGTATAGGTAGGCACCGTCTGCATTACAGGTACTAATCCAAGTCCCGAACCCCCATACTGATGTTGCCAATGACGCCTCAACGTCATCGATATACGATCTTGTTCTATCTGTGAATCACCGAAATGAACAACCCTTATCGGCTGTGTTCCTGCCGTCTTAAGGGCTAAGAAAAAGCGTTCCAACGTGGCCTTCTGCTCTTTTACCACCGGCTCTTGCGAGGTCAATGCAACAAAAGCATCCACCGTATCCCCATCAATCACCACCCCCTCCGCCTCTCTGCCTCTCTGCCTATCAGCCTCTCCGCCTATCAGCCACTTCCCCCCTGCCAGCACTCCCAGCACCAGCCAACCGAAAACCACAATATACCAGGGTCTGAGTCGCCTCATTTCTTCCACAAGGCGCGGGTGAAGAGCAACAACACCGTGAAGATCTCCAAACGACCGATAAGCATAACCAACGTCATCCACCATTTGGCTACCTCCGGAAAGTCCGCCCACGAACCTACCGGACCGTACTGGCCGATGCCAACGCCTACGTTACCAATCGCACTAACGGCTGCGCCTACCGCTTCGTCAAAATGAACACCGCACCCGCAGAAAACGAGTACCGAAAAACCTAAGATAACGATATACCATAGCATGAATGCCATGATATTACTGATTGTCTCATGACCCAACGGACGGTTATTGAGCATAATAGGCATCACCGCATTAGGGTGAATACGGCGTTTGAACTCCATTACCCCCGACTTGATAAAAATGAGTATCCTCACCCACTTGATACCACCGGACGTACTGCCCGAACAAGCACCCGTGAACATCATAAAGAATAATCCTACCCACAGCAGCTGCGGCCATAAGGTGTAATCCACCACCGCAAATCCGGTACTGGTCAGCGCACTGGTCGCCATAAAGAAACCTTGCCTAAACGCCTGCTCGATGTGCACCAACGCATCCCCGAAACTATGAATATACCATAAATGATGATAAACCGCATTAAAGAGAATCAAACCTACCGATAACACAGCCGTGCACACTGCTACCGCACGGAAATACCACCGTGCCTCCTCGTCCTCAATGAGCCTGCGGGCCTTACCCGTCAGGGTGTGAATAATGAGCGCAAAGTTAATACCCGATAGCAACATAAATACCGCTATCGTGTACTGTATCGCCGGCGAACTGTTAATCAGACTCAGGTTATAGGTCGAGAAACCACCCGTGGCAATCGTGGTGAACGAATGGCAGATAGCATCGAAGGGCGACATTCCAAATAGACTCAGCAGAATGGCCTCTATCACCGTAAGGAGAATATATAGTCCCCATAATTTCTTACTGGTATCCGCAATGCGCGGGGATAACTTTTCGTAATAAACACCCGTCATCTCCGCTGCATAGAGCTGCATGCCACCTAATCCGAACATCGGCAACAAAGCCAAACACAGCACGATGATTCCTAATCCTCCCACCCACTGCGTGATAGCGCGCCAAAAGAGGATGCCGTGCGTCTGCGCCTCTACGTCCCCAATCACGGTGGAACCCGTCGTTGTGAATCCTGCCATGGTTTCAAACCAAGCATCCGATATGTTGTCAATGGCACCGCTCAGGAAATAGGGCAGCATACCGAAAGCCGAGAACACGACCCACACCAACGCTACAATCACGTATCCCTCCCGCTCACTGACTTGATGAGAGGCGTTACGACCGATGAGCAAACCAATCAGTCCCGCTATGAAGGTGATGATTGTGGAAACGAGGAAAGCCGTGTCGTCCGGTTCGCCAAACCATAACGTCACGCCTAAGGCTAACGCCATAAAAATCGTCTCAAAGAGCAACAAGGCTCCCATCGTACGAAAAATAATCCGGGTGTTGAAACTGCGGGTCATATCTTAGTCTTTAAAGAACTTCTCTAATTGACGGATCACTTCGCTCTTGCAGAAAACAACCACCTTATCCCCCGGTAGCACTTGCGTGTCTCCGTTCACTAATATACCTTCTCCGGCCCTCACGATGCCACCTATGTTCGTGTCATGTGGTAGGTGCATATCGCGAATCTTATCCTTCGTTATCTTACTCTTCTCCCCCGCCATGAACTCCACCACTTGTGCGTCCGCGTTCGTTAGGTTCCTCACTTTCAGCACACTTGCCTTTAGCAGCAACTGGTAGATATAACTGGCGGTAATCATCTTCTTATTGAGCACCGTCTCTATGTCCAATCCTTCTGCCATGGGAATATAGTCTATATTCTCCACCTCCGCAATCGTCTTCTTTACCCCAAAGCGCTTGGCGGCTAAGCAGGCAAAGATATTGGCTTCACTCTCCGAAGCCGTGGCCACTACCGCGTCCGCATCTTGAATGCCTTCCTCTCGAAGCATCTCCATATCACTGGCATCCGCGTTGATAATGAGCGCGTTACCTAATCGTTCACTTAACTTATAGCACTTCTCTTTATCCGCCTCAATCACACGTATGTTCATGTCGTCCGGTAATTGCTGAATCGCTTTTTGCGCCACGCGACTGCCGCCGATAAACAGAATATTCTTCATCTCCCTCACCGTCTTACCCATCTGCTCCCTCAAGAAACTCATCTCCTCTTTGACGCATACCACGTACACCACGTCCTCCACTTCTACTTCATCGCTCCCCTTGGGGATGAGCGTGCGACCATCGCGCTTAATGGCTACAATACGGTACCTGCCGTGACTGAAATAACCCGAGTCAAAACGCTTGCCAATCACTTCCGCTCCCTCACGTATCTTCACCACGCACAACTCTAATGCCCCGTCGCTAAGCGATATATGGTATCGCAACCAGTTTGTTTTCAGTGATTCGCATATCTCATTTGCCGCCAGCACCTCAGGATAGATAAGGTGCGTTAGTCCTAACTCCTTAAATAGATCTTTATTCTCCTCCAGCAGGTATTCGTAGTTATCAATACGCGCTAACGTCTTCTGTGCTCCTAACCGATTGGCAAGGATACAAGCCGTCATGTTCTCGCTCTCCTCCGGCGTAACCGCAATGAAGAGATCCGCATCGCGTATCCCAGCCTCCTTGAGGTCCTTGAGCGAAGTGGGATTACCTACTTTCTCTAAGATGTCGTAGTTGGTTTCTAACGTTCCTAACCGCTCCTGACTCTTGTCCAGCAGCGTGATGTCCATGTTCTCGCGGGAGAGTAGTTTGGCTAAGTGCGTTCCTACTTCTCCAGCTCCTGCAATAATAATTCGCATAGGCCTTCAGTATCTAATTTGAGCATATGGTACAACTGCTTCGTTGAACCATGCTCCACAAAACAATTCTTTATTCCTAACCGTGTCACGTGGGCTGTATATCCCTTGTCGGCAAAGTGCTCTAATACCGCCGAACCTAATCCGCCGCTGATCATTCCGTCCTCCACCGTCACCACGCGGTCAAAGTGCGTTCCGACATAATCGAGTATCTCCTCATCGATCGGCTTCAACCACAACATATTCCAGTGCGCTACTCCGCCTCTCTGCCTTTCAGCCTCTCCGCCTATAGCCCGTATCGCGTCTTCTACTACGCACCCGATCGCCCCCAAACTAATCACCGCCACCTTTCCTTCCTTATGCAAGCACCGTCCTTTTCCTACTTTCAACTTTTCAACTTCCAAACTTCTTTCAACTTTCAACTTTAAACTTTCAACTAAAGACGGCACCCTGCCTCTTGGGTACCGAATGGCGATGGGACCGTCACAATTTTTGGCAAGCCTCATCATTTGTCTTAGGTCCTCTGCCACCATGGGTGCACCGATGGTCATATTCGGAACGGGACGCAGGTAGGCTAAGTCCAGCAGTCCGTGGTGGGTAGCACCGTCGTTGCCTACAATGCCGGCTCTATCGATACAGAGTACTACATGCAGGTTCGGAAGTGCCACATCGTGAATGATATTGTCGTAGGCGCGTTGTAAAAAAGAGGAATAGACATTGCAATAGGGAATAACTCCCTCTTTGGCCAGACCCGCCGAGAACGTCACGGCGTGCCCCTCGGCTATTCCTACATCGAACACCCGTTCGGGTATCTCGTGTTGCATGATGGTCATTGAACAACCGCTTGGCATGGCCGGTGTCACACCTACCACGCGCTCGTCCTCCTTGGCTAATTCTAACAGCGTCTGCCCAAACACCTCCTGCCACAAGGGAACCTCTCCGCCTTTCTGCCCTTCTGCCTCTCCGCCTGTTGCCTGTTGCCTATCGCCTGTCGCCACATTAAACTCCCCCGGCGCGTGCCAGACCGTCTGATCTTGCTCTGCCGGAGCGTAGCCCTTGCCTTTGGTGGTGATGATATGCAGCACTTTTGGACCACGGTGGTTCTTGATTTCGTTTAGGATACGCACTAAGTCTTGTACGTTATGCCCGTCTGCCGGGCCGAAATAGCGCAGGTCCAATCCTTGGAATATATTGCTCGATTGTTTGGTCAAAATCGACTTGAGGTTATTGCTGAATCGCCGCATCGCCTCCGTCTTGCGCTCGTCCACGAGGTGCAGTTTGCGCGCCACTTGGTAGAGGTTCCACCGCATGCGGTTGTAGCAGGACGAGGTGGTAATGTTCACCAGATACTGCGTGAATCCACCATGAATGGGGTCGATGGCCATATTATTGTCGTTGAGCACGATGAGTAGGTTGTTCTTATCCATACTCGTGTTGTTCAACCCCTCGAACGCCAATCCTCCCGTCATTGCGCCATCGCCGATAATCGCCACCACGTATGGCAACCTGTCGCTTGTCGCCTGTAGCAACTCTGCTGCCACCTCAATTCCGAGTGCTGCGGAAATAGAGTTAGAGGCGTGCCCGGAGATGAAGGCATCGTATTCACTTTCCGCCGGAGTAGGAAAGGGGGCGAGACCTTTGAACTGCCGATTGGTGTGGAACTGTTCGCGACGACCGGTCAAAATCTTATGGGCGTAGGCTTGGTGCCCAACGTCCCATACTAGTTTGTCGTAGGGAGCGTTGAATACATAGTGTAGTGCCACAGTGATTTCGATTGTTCCTAATGAGGAGGCGAGGTGCCCCGGGTTATGGCTGAGTTCTTGGATAATGAAATCGCGTAACTCGTCACATAGGGTAGGGAGTTCTTCTACCGACAAAGACTTCAAGTCTTTGGGTGAATTGATGCTATTGAGATATTGATATTCCACGTCATGTTACTAAAAAGTGTGCAAAGATAAGGCTTTTTTTTTAATTATGCAAATATATTTGCATTTTTATAGAAAAAGGCACAAAAAAAGGAGACCAAAACGGTCTCCCACATATTGTCCGGAGAATGTGTATTACATATCGTCATGGGCATGCATTTGTTGCACATAGATAGCGTGCTGCATCTTAATACGCTTAAGCTCAGAGGGCTTATCGAATTGTTGACGAGCGCGGAGCTCCTTAATGACACCGGTCTTATCGAATTTACGTTTGAATTTCTTAATGGCGCGTTCGATATTCTCGCCTTCTTTTACGGGTACTACGATCATTGCATGACACCTCCTTTCTAACTACCGCTTCCGTGGGTTAAAAATCACTTTTTCACGAAAGGGACTGCAAAGGTACGGCTTTTTTTTGATATGTGCAATACTTGACAAGAAAAAAAGTGTTTTTTTTGCAAAAAATGGCATATTTTGACAAAAATCATCAAAATTAGTACGGCTGGAACCATGGGAACTTGTTCATAATGAGGCTGGACTATTAGAAAAAGTCACTCCTTTTCCTTATTATATTATCACACGTACGCATATAACGCGTACGCGTATAAGTACTGCAGGGGGTGTTTTGCTACTTGTAGATTACAAAAATTGCAAAAAATAAACTTTTTTCATTAAATATTTGGTCAGGTCAAAAAAATGTAGTACCTTTGCAGTCGCTTTCGCTCAAAAAATGAGCAAAGCACCAAAAAGTGATCTTTGAAAGACTTAAAGCAATTTAGATGTAGTACAAGAATTGGGAAAAAAATTACAAGCAATTGTAACAAAAAAAAATGTTCCCGTTAATTAAGTACACGATAAATCTAGTCGTTCTGAGCTAAGTAATAAATTTTTTTACAACGAAGAGTTTGATCCTGGCTCAGGATGAACGCTAGCGACAGGCCTAACACATGCAAGTCGAGGGGCAG
>JAZRWG010000010.1:0-23383 GCA_045599545.1 Paludibacteraceae bacterium
TACAACAACAAAAAAGCGTGAACTTTATTCACGCTTATTCCTCCTCTTGAGGTTCTACCAAAACCGACTAACAAAGAATAAACAATAACGTCCACGCCGGTATATGTTGACACCAACGCAGAACGCGTCATGGTATAAACATTCCCAGAGGACATTTAATGCCATCTTGTTTTGGGTTAGTGAAAATTTGGTAGATCTCAAGAGCCAAAACAAGCGTCAATAAACGCTCTTATATGTCTGCAATACCACCCGATTTTGAGAGACATATCCCTCCGACGTGGAATTACGGCTGCAAAATTACAACTTTTTCTTGATATATGCAAATATAAATGCACTTTTCTGCCAAAATAGCATAAAAAATAACAGAAATATTTGCACATATCAAAAATTTGTTGTACCTTTGCACCCGATTTCTAAAAGTAGTCTAATCGGGGCCCCCGAAAAAGCCTGCTTTTTGGGGAAAAGGAGAAGTCGCGAGTACTTCTATCATTGCGGGGCAATGATATCGTACTAAGCGGACTTCGACGTTGGTCGGTTGCCCGAGTGGTTAGGGACCGGTCTGCAAAACCGGGGACAGCGGTTCGAATCTGCTACCGACCTCACGAATGCCGCCTCAATGGGCGGCGTTTTTTTAACACCCGCCTAAAACTAAAACTAACAATGGCAAACATAGTCGAAGATATTACCCAGCAGGAGTATAAGTACGGTTTTACCACCAACGTGGATACCGATATCCTGTCCCGCGGCCTCAATGAGGACGTGATTCGCACTATCTCTGCCAAGAAAGGTGAACCCCAATGGCTCCTCGACTTCCGTCTCAAAGCCTACCGCAAGTGGCTCACCATGACTCCCCCGACCTGGGCGCACCTCAATATCCCCGAAATAGACTTTCAAGCTATCTCCTACTACGCGGCTCCCAAGAAACAAAAGGAACAGACAGGCGAGATAGACCCCGAGATACAAAAGACATTCGATAAACTCGGCATCCCTCTCGAGGAACGCGCCGCCTTAGCCGGTAACATGGCCGTGGATGCGGTCATGGACTCGGTCAGCGTCAAGACCACCTTCCGCGAGACCCTCGCCAAACAGGGCATCATCTTCTGCTCCATCTCCGAAGCCGTTCGTGAACATGAAGACCTCGTCAAACAGTACCTCGGTTCGGTCGTACCCTATAGCGACAATTTCTACGCGGCCCTCAACTCCGCCGTTTTCTCGGATGGCAGTTTTGTCTATATCCCCAAGGGTGTTCGCTGTCCCATGGAACTGAGTACCTACTTCCGCATCAACGCGGGCAATACGGGTCAGTTCGAGCGCACACTTCTCATCGCGGACGAGGGCGCGTACCTCAGTTACCTCGAGGGTTGCACCGCCCCCATGCGCGACGAGAACCAACTGCACGCCGCCATCGTGGAGATCATCGTTCATAAAAACGGAGAGGTCAAGTACTCCACCGTACAGAACTGGTACCCGGGCGATAAGCAGGGGCACGGCGGTATCTATAATTTCGTGACCAAACGGGGCATCACGCACGAGAATGCACGCCTCAGTTGGACGCAGGTCGAAACGGGCAGTGCCATCACGTGGAAATATCCCTCATGTATATTAAAAGGAGATAACAGCAGTGCCGAGTTCTATTCGGTAGCCGTCACCAATAACTACCAACAAGCGGACACAGGAACGAAGATGATTCATTTAGGCAAAAACACACACTCCAAGATCATATCCAAGGGTATCAGTGCGGGGCATAGCCAGAACGCCTACCGCGGACTGGTCAAAGTGGCCTCCGGTGCCGAGAATGCCCGCAATTACAGTCAGTGCGATTCGTTGCTGCTCGGTTCACTCTGCGGAGCCCACACCTTCCCCGACATGCAAATAGCCAATCCTTCCGCCATTGTGGAGCATGAGGCTACGACTTCGAAGATATCGGAGGATCAACTTTTCTACTGTCAGCAACGCGGAATAGGGGTCGAGGATGCCGTAGGATTGATTGTGAACGGTTATGCCAAAGAGGTGATGGACAAACTGCCGATGGAGTTTGCCGTAGAGGCACAAAAACTACTTCAAGTAAGTTTGGAAGGAACGATTGGTTAGGACCGCTTTTTCATCATCACATCGAGGATCATGCGGTCTGTTTCTCGCATAGCCTCTTTTCCCAACGATGTTAAGTTACGAATGGATTGATCTACATCGTCATCCACTATGCCCTCTAACGAGGTTGAGTGACGGTGGTCTATGGCTAATACGGCAGAGAGTACTGCAGTACCCACCCCGCTGGTGACCTTGAGGGCACAACCGGGTTTAGCTCCATCGCAAATCATACCCGTTATATTGGCTACCATGTTCTTGACCGCATAGGTAACCTCTTCATATCCTCCCCCCATCAGCATAGTCAAACCGCAGCACGAACCGATGGATGCGACCACGCATCCGCACAGAGCGGATAAGCGACCCAAGGTCTGCTTGATATAAATAACGGTTAGATGACTGAGTGCCAAAGCACGCAGGAGCGTGTCGTGGTCAATGCCATTCTCTTGCGCATAAACCACAATGGGATTGGTTGCTACAATTCCTTGATTACCGCTTCCCGAGTTACTCATCACTTCCACCATCTGACCTCCCATGCGGGCATCACAAGCACCGGAGGTATAGGATAAGATTTTAGTGAAAGTTGTATTGCCGAATATACTATGGTTCGCTTGATCGTGCAGCATTTTCCCTACACCATGACCACAATCCCTGATGAAGGACAGATTCGCCGCGGCCATATTCATGTTAGCCACCTCATCTAAAAAAAACAAATCTTGTAAGGGCACCGTAGTAGCAAAGTCCCATACCTTACGAAGGTTCAAACACTCCTCACCGGTGGCAAGATGAGAAGCTGTTTGAGTATCTTGCATCAGTAGTTCATCATCCTTTTGAAGCCGAGTAAAATGAGTATGAGAACCCGTAATGATCGCTTGTGCATGATGCCCCGAAGCAAAAACATCAACACAAATATAGAGCATCTCGTGCGTATCATAATCCACGCCGATATGAATATTTTTTTGCGTTAGGTATTGCTTGGCTTTTTCAACGGCTTGAGCATTCGAATCTCGAATAACCTCCAGTTCGAGTTCACTGCGACCGATCGTCGCCCCTAAAGCAATAGCGATGGGTAAGCCGGTCATACCCGTGTTGGGTATGCCCACGCCCATAGCGTTTTTGAATATATTGGGGGATAATCTAACTTCAATGCGTTCGGGTATATTGCCTAAGATTTCCCGAGCTTAAGCCACAGCCAGTGCCACGGCCATAGGTTCGGTACAACCAATAGCCGGCACTACTTCTTGGTGGAGAATGTGTTCAATAACCTTATAATTCATAGCAAAAATGCATTTTTTTGCAAAAAAATTTGCATATATCAAAAAAAAGCAGTACCTTTGCAGCCGCTTTCGTTTAAAGCGGAAGAAATATCGCGGAGTAGAGCAGTGGTAGCTCGTCAGGCTCATAACCTGAAGGTCGGTGGTTCGATCCCATCCTCCGCAACTAACTCAGGGAGATTTCCTAAGTTACGGGATGTGGCGCAGTCCGGTAGCGCAACGGTCTGGGGGACCGGAGGTCGCAAGTTCAAATCTTGTCATCCCGACAAATCAAAAGAGCACTCGCTCTTTTTTTTATCCCTACTCCCAATCCATCATTCACTCTCCGCAAGCTTACCCTCCAGCAGCGAGTAGTTCTCCTCGGTGACGGAGATTATTTGTGCACCCGTAGTAGTGAGAGCCCGGAAGAAGGATTCGTTCTTCTTCGCTAAGTCAATGTACCAGTCTGCCTCATTGAGTGTTTCGAAGACGGAGATACGCAAACCGCAGCCACCGGCATAAGCGGGCAGCACTTGGATATCAAAGTCGCGAATAAGGAACTGCGAGAAGTTAAACAACGCCGTCTCATAGAGCATCTTATTGAGTACCGTCTCCTCCTGCGATGGGATAAGAACGATGACATAAGAAACCACATCCCGTTTATCCGACCACTGTTTGCCCGTAGGCACATCTTCTATACTCTGCTCCGCTTGTTCACGCTTGTTCTCAATCGAAGATAAGGCACCGCCCTTCTTGGTCTTCATGCCTTGGTTCATCATGGCAAGCATATCCTTGGCCTTGGCACTGAGTTCAGAGGTAGGATACTGCTCCACCATCTGTTCCAGTTCAGCAATAAAGGCTTGCTGTCCCTCACTGCGCGCTACCGCCACCGCATTAAGGAAGAGGAAACGGGGTATTAAATCCGATTCGGGATAGTTGGTTTGAGCATATTGCTTATTGCTCTTGACAGTCTTGAACTGACCCTTCTTGAAAGCATAATAGGTAGCCTCATAAAGCGAGTCCTGTGCGCGACGCTCGGCAAGCATCGCTGCCACCTGTTCGGGGGTGAGGCGCTCCATCTGCGTCTTAGGCATGGGATAATCAGGGAAGCGACGTTGCAGTTCGGCCAGCGTTTGAGCGGCTAAGATAGAGTCGTTCAATTGCACTCCGTATATCTCCACCATAGTATATAACGCACCCGCAATAAGCGTATCCGACTGCTGAAGGTCTTCCTCCGTTTTGGGTATCTGTTGGAAGTAATAGAGCGGATTATGAGGATCATTCACGGGTGGTGTGAGGTGTGTAGTGTCCGGTGTGAGGTTAAGGGAGTCTTGCGTTTGGTTGAGGGTGTCTTGTGTCAGATTGGCATTCTCATTCCAATCCATGGAAGAGGATACATCGGTCTTACTCTTGCGTCGCCAGTTATCCTCCAGGGGACGGTTTTGCCAACGGCGGTTGAACTCCTGTTTGCCGGAGCGCAGGAGCGAGGCATTGTAGAAATACCAGTCCGCAGCGGCACCCATATTACCTAACATGTTGCTCGTATTCACACTCAGAGGCCCCTCTTGTGCCGCCTCACGAGCGGCGATGGCCGCCTCTTCCTCCGCCTTTTTCTCGGCTTCAATAAGGTCGGCTACAATCTTTTCGCAGACCTTCATCTGCTCCTCCTCCGTCAGTTTGCTCAGGTGCTGAAGCGAGTCTTGCAGTTGTACCGTATTCACCTCCTTAATGAGGGCATCCAGTACCTCGGCACGACGACTAAGACGAACATAATCCTTATCCTCGGCGGTGAGGATGGTCACTGCCTCACTGTAGCAAGGTTGAGCTTTGGGATAGTTCTGACGGTCGAAATAGAGGTCACCGGCCGTGACGAGCACTTGCGCTTTCGCCATTCCTGCTTGCGTACTTTTCTCGATGGCAAGGTCATAGTACTCCAAGGCTTTCGCGGTATCCTTGGCTTGGAGATAGATCGAACCAACGGTACCGTAAATAATATCCAAGCGGTCCTTGTTTTTTTCCAGTTTAGCCATCTTCAGTAGGCCTTTCACGCCGCTTACTCCTTGTTGCTGCGCCATGTGAATACGGGCATTGATGTCCATCTCCACGGGAGGCGTCATGCGAATCACCTTCTTATAGCAAGCCGCAGCTTTAGAAGCGTTGCCTTCTAATTCATATAGTTGCGCTAACACATACTCAAAACGCGGACGGTACATCTTGCGTTTCTCCTCAGGTAGGGCAATCTTGACATAAGGAATAGCGGCATGGTACTGCTCCGTTTTGATTAGATAATCCGCCATGTGTGCAGAATAGATAGATGCGTGCTTGCGCGCCAAATCATCCACCTTCACGCGGCGAAGCATATCCTCGGCCTCATAAAACCAGCCTAATTCCGCATAAGCGCGCGCAATCCATAGTTGACAACAAGCCTGCACGTCAGGGTCGTTTTGGTAATGATTGAGAACATAGGTGAAGGTACCTATGCTGCCTAAGAAATCGCCCTTATGAAACTCGGCTTGACCCAAACGCAACCAAGCTACGTCCATCATGTTATTGAACTCTTCGGACTCCAGCCAAAGCTTATACTTGGGGTCATTGCGCTTCTTGGGGTCGGGTTTGGGTTTGGCTTTAATCGAATGCAGTTTAATGCACTTGCGGCATTTCTCGATGGTGACATCCATCTGCGACGCCGCCGCTTGGGCTGCATTATGATTCGAAACGGGGTAGAGGTTGATGACTTTCGTGAAATCGTCTTCGTTGGCGGCGTTGATAGCATTAAGACCTTCTATATAGGAGTTTTCTCCGTTATAGAGGATGTTATAGCGCACCTTCATCTGGTGGAACGCACGCGTTGCCGGCGTGTTCTTCGTTGTGGAGCAAGCCGTCAAGGCTGCCAACAATACGACTAATATGATTTTTAACTTTTTCAACTCTAAACTTCTCTAAACTCTAAACTCTCCACTCTCAACTAATCCAACCCTTTCACATGGCTTGGGGCGGGGATAAACTCTTTTATATACAGCGGGTCAAAATAGGCCAACGCTTTATCTTGTATATAAGCCTGTTTAGGCAATGCCTCGGCAATGAGACCCATGTATTGTGCCTCCGGCACGATGTCGGGCACGAAATGTGCATGCTCCGAAACAATCGTTTGGGCGCATTTCATCGCGCCGTCCCCAAAGAAATAGATATCCTGCTCCTCCAACTCTTTTGCCCACGATTGGTTATCCACAATTTTAGCCTCCACGGCACCTATCTGCTCCAACTCGGGGGTATAGAGGGCGGTATAGACCTCCATGCGGCGAGCGTCGATCATGGGGCAGAGGATTGGTGATTGGTGATTGCTGATTGCTGATTGTGCTATATGGGAGGCGGCAAGGACTTGGGTGGTGGGGATGGGAAGTAAGGGGATATTGAGGCCATAGCAAATACCTTTGGCCAGACTCGCCCCGATCCTAAGACCCGTATAACTACCCGGTCCTTCGGACAAAGCCACGCCGTCCAAAGTCAAGGACTGCGCCTTAACCTGAGCCAATAACTCGTCCACAAAGCAGGGCAGCAGTTGGGCATGATTGCCCCCTGTTTTACTAATACGGGAAGCCACCGCTTTGCCATTCACTACAATGGCTGCCGAGCATACCTGAGTACTTGTTTCTATACAAAGAAGGGTCATTTTTTTCAAAATATCGTGCAAAGGTAAAGAATTATTTGCAAATATGCAAATTTTTCATTACTTTTGCAACAAAAATCGAACTATGAGCAAGCGAATCGTTGTTTTTACCGGTGCCGGAGTGAGTGCCGAGAGCGGATTGGGCACTTTCCGCGATAGTGATGGACTATGGGAGAAATACCGCATTGAGGATGTCTGCACCCACGATGCTTGGTTGCGTAACCCCCAATTATGCGTAGACTTCTATAACGCGCGGCGTAAGGACACGTTGGCAGCTCAACCCAATGCCGCACATTACGCCATTACCAAACTGCAAGAGGCCTTCCCCGACACGCGGATCATCACCCAAAACATTGACGATTTGCACGAGCGGGCGGGCAGTCACCATATCACCCACCTTCACGGGGAGATTACCAAACTCAGAAGCGAGAATGACGAGTTGGCTACCGTACCTCTGGAGGGTTGGGAACAGCATTACGGAGATCGTCACCCCAAGGACGGGGCATTGCTTCGACCCTATATCGTTTTCTTTGGCGAGGGAGTCCCCTACTTCCCCGAGGCGTGTCAGATAGCCTCCGAGGCGGACATCTTGGTGGTCATTGGAACGAGTCTTAATGTCTATCCGGCAGCGTCGCTGTTGGAGTACGCTCCGATGGATGCTATTATCTACTTGGTGGACCCGGGCATGCCGCAGATGGGTGTCTATAAGGACAGAATACAACACCTCCGGAAGAAAGCTTCCGAAGGTGTACCCGAATTAGTTGATATGTTGATTAAATCCTCTTCCTTGCAATCGCGGTAGCGATTTCGGGATCCACGAGGATACGGCCGCAGAACTCGCAAACGATAATCTTCTTACGCAGGCGGATATCCAATTGGCGTTGTGCCGGAATCTTAGCGTGGCAACCGGCGCACGAGTCGCGCTCCACCGTTACCACTGCCAGACCGTTATGTGCATTCTTACGAATACGCTTAAAGGCGGCGAGCAGACGCTCATCCACTTTCTTTTCCAGATCAGCGGAACGAATCATCAGGGTTTCCGTTTGCTCCTTAGTCTCGGCTAAGATGGAGTCCAGTTCGGACTTCTTTTGTTGCAGATCCACTGTCTTCTCCTCAATGGCGGTACGGGTGGTCTCTTTATCCACCTGGCGCTGTTCGAGGTCAGCGGTATAGTTCTTCATCTTCTTTTGACTCAGTTCGATGTCAAGGGTTTGGTACTCAATCTCTTTGCTCAGGTTGTCGTACTCGCGGTTATTGCGAACGTTGTCCTGTTGCTCCTTGTAACGAGCAATGCTGGCATTGGCGTTCTCAATCTTCACACGATGATCCGAAATCTGGGTTTCGCACTCCTTAATTTCCGCCTCGATGTTACTCAGACGCGTCTTGAGTCCCTCAATTTCGTCACTCATATCCTTAACTTCTTGGGGCAGTTCACCCGCCAGGATACGCAATTCATCCACTTTCGAATCCACTTGCTGGAGTTCGTAAAGGGTTTTCAGTTTGTCTTCAACTGTTAATTCTTTTGCCATAACTATAGTGTAAATATATCAATACATCATTTATCAATTCATCATTCCCCATTATCCTTTCTTGGCACCTACACCGGTTTTGGTAGCGGTGGTAGCTGCTTTTTGAGTCTTAACCTGTTTAGCGGGTTGAACGGGTTGAGCGGGTTGAGCCGCTTTCTCCCCTACTCCCTTACTCTCTACTCCTTTACTCCCCTCTTCCTCTTCCACGGTGAAATCCGTAATTCCGGCATTAATCAACATATTGTACCATTGGATGAGTTTGCGGATATCAGAGGGGTAAACGCGGTCGCGGTCAAAATTAGGTAACACCGCAGCGAAATACTCGCGCAAGGCTTCCGTACTTGCGTTCTTTAAATCAATCGTGGAGGGTTTAAGAGCCTCCTTTTTACCTAATTTGGTCAGCACCTCGCTCAAGGCGATATCCTCGTCCAGCGTAAACATCGACACATCTGCCAACGAGATAACCTTATCGCGCGCAAAGGTAGGGATACGTTTACCATCTAAAAGAGACTCTACAATCAAGGTATTATTACCATGAGAAATCAGTTTGTACAGCCCGGGTTTACCGGTGATTGCTAAGATATTGTTCAGCATAATAGATAGAATTAGTGCCTATTTTTTCAAAATCGGGCACAAAAGTACGAAAAATAATTGATATGTGCAAATAAAATTGCACTTTTTTGGAGAAAAGCGCAATTTTATAGGCAGATAGGCCGAGAGGCGACAGGCCGAAAGGCGGAAGATTAGTTTTGAATGGATAGTTCGTCAAAGAACGAAGGGCAATGAAAGTCGGGATGCGGGAGATCTATGGGACTCCAAGAAACGTAATGGGGTTGCTTGGTATCATCCGCGCACTTATAGAAATTGGCGAGGATAGAGGTCGGTTTGCCCTTTCCCTGCGTTATGAGGTTCCACGGGATAGCAATGACCACAAACCAAGTAAACAGTCCGTCCTTCTCGGCGAAGGGTTCGATGCCCTCCGAGGCATAGCGGTCGATGGTCATCATGAGTTCAGGGGCGAGGGGACGCACATTGACATCCCTACCCTCGCGACGGGAAGCGACCATCGCTCCGATGCAATTCGTTTCAAAGTTCATATACTCTTTCTTTCCGGGTAGTTGGCAGAAGAACTCCACGCAACTATCACACCACACGGGCATCTGATCTTTAGATGCCATGGCCCGCAGTTGCAGACCGATTACATCATAACGGATATACAATGTGTCCAACGAAGTGGCTATATGCACCTGCGTCTTAGGACAAGCCGCAAACTCATTGGGCCAGTTAACACAACCGATGTTCAAACGATGTCCTTGTTTGAGAAGAAGGTCGGCCGCTACGCGCGCGCTGCAACCTTGAAGGCAGGAGAGGAAGGGGATGGTGCTCATTACGTCTTTGAGTGTAAAGTGTAAAGTTTAAAGTTTAGAGATGACGGATTCCATGAAGGGGGCAGCAGCTTCTTGTTCCTCAAGCAGACGCAGTTGAGCATAGGTACGAACGAGGTTATGCTCGGGGTACTGAATCTTATAATACGTGTCGCCATTGAGGTAATCGGTGAAGAAACGCACCGCCTGCATGTAACAGAGCAGTCGGCAGCCGTACGGTAGGAGCGATTTCTCGAGGTCGGTAAGGAAAGTGGCACGACTGAGGTAACCACGCGTATAAGCCTCAAAGACTTGTTTATTAACGTGTATATTATCGAGGTTCTTATCATCCTCTTCGCCTGTATTGGCGGCCGTGCGCATAAAGTCACCAAAGTCGGAGAGCACATATCCGGGCATGACCGTATCGAGGTCTACGATACACATCGGTTTACCCTGCTCGTCAAAGAGCATATTATTGACCTTGGTGTCGCAGTGATTGATATGCTTTTGCAGTTTGCCCTCGCGGTGCAGCCGTTCCGCCAGACACATATCCTCGCGGCGACGGTTGATGGAGTCGATGATATCCTTGCATTGCGCTACGCGGCCGGCTTTATCGTCGCGGATGGCGTCATCGAACTGCTGGAGACGGAACTCGATATTATGGAAATTAGGAATACTCTCCACCAATTCACCCTCGGGTATGTCGGCTAATTGGCATTGGAACTCACCAAAGGCTTGTCCGGCAAGGAAAGCGGATTCGGGGGTCACTTTCTCTTGCGAAGAAGCGTTCTCAATGAGTTCGTATATACGCCAATAGTCACCTTCGGGGGTCTTGTAGTACAGTTTGCCGTCCTTCGTGGGCACGAGGCAGAGCACGCGACGGTTGACGTCTTGCACGCCGGCAGCAATGAGTTTAGCGCGGATATGATTTGTAACTTTTTGTATATTGGCTTGCAGCGCATCCACGTTAGTGAAAATATGGTGGTTGATACGCTGAAGGAAATAGGATTTTTGTCCCTTCTGAGCGGCAGGAAGGATGAAGGAGTCATTGATAAATCCAACCTTAACGGGTTTGGGGTTGAGCACCTCGTTCTCGAGGGCGAATTGGGAAATAATGTTTTGCATATTTATAGATTTTGTTTTATAAAGTCTTGTAATAATGTGAGTACTTGTTCGGCTTGGGGCATAGCGTCACTAAAGCCCCACCCGTGCCCGCCGAAGGGAAGAATATGCCGTTGAGAGGAAACGCCCGCTTGTTGCAATGCCTCATAGAAACACTGACTATTGCGAACGAGCACCAAATCGTCATCCTCACAAGCTATAATCAAAGTAGGGGCCATACCTGCACGCACTTGTTTATGCGCCGAATATAGATCCTCCTGCTCTTGCGTTGCTTGAGGCGAAAGTAACCAGTCGTGCGTCTCTAAATGGGTCATTGCTTTGTCCATAGAGATCACCGGATAGAAAAGAACGGCAAAACGCACGGGTAGCAGACGCGTCAGCGACAGAGCCACAGCATGTCCTCCGGCGGAGAAACCGATGATGCCGATGCGCAGAGGATCGATATGTAAATCAGCAGTTTGGGCGCGTAATTCGGATAACGTTTGGACGATGTCCTCTTGAGGCCATTCGGGGTGATGATTCGGCATGCGGTAATGGAGGACGGCAGCGGCTATTCCCCGTTCATTGAGCCAACGAGCCACTTCGCTACCCTCATAGCGAGTAGAGAGTTTATAGTACGCGCCACCGGGTAGGATAATGACTACCGGCATAGGCAGCGAACTCGGTTTATCGGGTAAGAAGAGTTTTACTTCCCGCTGGGCATTGTAATATACTATTCCGTCGTCTAATACATGATTCACGCTGCAAAGATACGACTTTTTTTTGAATTATGCAAATTATTTGTTCATTATTTGACGAATCTTCTTTTCTAAAGCATCCTCACGGGAACTATCAATGAGGTCATCATAGGGTTTACCGGCGCCTAAGTTCTCAGGCCATAGACGCGCCTTGGACACAGCATCCAAGGCAGCTTGGTATTGTCCCTTTTGGTAAAGTTGTTCCGCATATCCGAGATAGGCATCACGATAAATGTCGTGTCCCTCCGTACTACCCTCATAGGGGAGCATGTGGATCTTTTCCATCAAGCGGAAACAATCCTTATACCGCTCGGCCTTGCATAAAGCTTTGGCATAGAGAAGCCCTACATAATAGTTTATAGGGAAGAGTTTATGATATGTTTTACCTACGCTGAGGGCTTTGTCGTATTGTTCGTTGTCCAAATAATACTTGAGCAAGGCTTGTCCGCAACGCCAAGATTTCTCGATTTTTTGTGATAACAATAGGCTATTGAGTTGAGCTTCACCGCTTTGCAAGGTAGCACGCGTTAAGAACAAAGGAGCATAGGTCGCGTCATCACATGTTTCTAATAAAGCCAACGCCTTGTCATTTTGCTGAGTACCAAAATAAATAAGGGCTAAATAGTAGCGATTTTGCCAAGCGGGAAGAATGGACTCTGCCCATTGCAAAGCCGGAATAGAAGCTGTTCGGAAGGGGAAGATACAAAACGGCGAACGCCCCTGAGCCACTTGGAGTTGTGCTAAGGCTTGGTCTTCTTTGTTTTGTAAGTGACTAACATAAGCACGGCAATAAGCGGCAATGGGATGTTTTGTTGCCAGAGAGTATAGTTCGTCTGCCTCCTCGTAAGCGCCTATAGCAGCATATGTATTTCCTAATTCAATAAAGACCTCATCGGGCAATTCGCAACGGATGGATTGAAAGAAATCCGCTAATTCGATTTTACCCAATCGGTAGAGTTCATAGCGTGCTTGCGGGTAAAGGGGTGTTACATGTAAGAATGCTTGAATCAGGCGTTCGGCATCGTCTATGCGTCCTTGTTGACGCAATATATAAGCTTGTAACATGCGTGTACCCAAATTGAGGCTATTGGTATGCAACGAGGCTTGTGCATACTCTTTGGCCAACGAGAGATTACCGTCTAAGATGGCCAATTGAGCCAGATGCTGGTTGGCGGCGGAGGACAAGGCTGCGTCGCGGGCTGCGAGTGAGAACCCGTCCTTAGCATGGGTGATATGGTTGAGAGCCAACGAAGCGAGGGCGTACTCGTAGTTACATTCCGTATCATAAGTGGAAACGGACAGACCTGTTTGGCAGAGTTCGAGTGCTTCTTCATAGCGTCCCATTTGGTTATATACACGGGCTAAGCCATTGATAGCAGGAAGGAAATAAGGATTGACGGCAAGCGACTTTGTCAGGTAATCTATTGCCTCCGTCAGGCGCTTTTGGTTTGCCATGTTTTCACCTAAGATAAATTGTCCGTAAGCATCGTCCCAATTAAAATCTTTGGGCATTTCGAGGGGGCGATTGGTTTCTACGTCTTGTTTCACCTCCGAATAAACGAGATCATTATTACCGATAACCACGCGTAACGAGCCTTCCTTCATCAGCGAAGAAGGCATGTCAAGGGTTTGTTTCCAAGGAGTGAGCACTTGGGCTCGTAAAGGCAAAGTGGCTATAAGTTTTTGGTTCTCATACACGCACACTTGGGTATTGAGTTTAGCAAGAGGAGAGAATAGCAAGTGCAGTCGGCCCTCCTTACGCTCCACATTAAGCGAACCGATAGCAGCTGTTTGTTTAACACCATTAATATCCTTGATAGGGAACCAATATTCGGTCCACGTATCCGTCACACCGGGTTGGAGAGCGGTGTGCTTGAAAGGAGTCATTGCTGTTTTATAAGCAGGCTGACAGAACATACGTCCCGATTGCTGCTCTATATATTGCCCGTCCTCATCGGTGAGTAGATCCTCCCAAATAGCACCACTGCGGGCTTTACTCCAGATGAAGTACTTGGCACCCAATTTATCTTCGTGCTTAGCCAAGTGTGCGGAACCGAAGTTCCAATCGTGCCAATAGATGCCATAGAAATCGCTATAGTGGCCTAAGACATGAACGGACACGTCGCCGCCGAAGTTAACATCCTTATACCACGATATATCCTTCCCCTCTTTGGTAATGGGATATGTATCCCCATCGCCGTCGTGACCGATAGAAGCATTGCCCGGATAAACGAACTCTGCATTGCCGCGGATGGTGTAAGCGGCATTCATCCATTGATAGCAGGACTGATAATTGGCGGAGGTGTTATACCAGGTTACGGAAGTGGTGAAATAAGCCTTGTCTTTGGGCAGATTCACTTCCACTTGCCACCAAGTCTGGGTTATCCACTCATAGGAAGCGACATAGCACGAAGCCGAGCCGTCTTTCTTTTGAACGGTAGTATAATCAACGGGAGTAGCCGTGGTAGGAACATGGCCTAAGATGCCGAAGTTAAACTCTATTCCTCCGGAAGTCCAGGCTCCGCGCATAGCGATGTCCCGGAACTTCATAACATGGTTTTGGTAGATAAACTCGCGTCCGCTCTCTTTTTCAATAGCCCCCCATATTTTACCGCCCATCTGTGGCAGGAGGGTGACTTGGATATAGGGGTTTTCGAGGGTTACGACCTTCCAATCTTGCATTTGTCCCTTCTCAGTATATCCATCAAAGTGGTTATACGGGTAGCAGGGTCGATTCCCTTGAGGGGCTAAGACGGCAATAGGAGTTGGGTCAGAGAAGGGATACGTAAGAACCGATTGGGTTGATTCAGTAACAGTAGTTTGAGCCGTAGCGCTAACGAGTGCTACCTGCAAGGCTAAGATAGATAAAAAGGAGTGTTTCATTATATAAAAAGTTATTAACGATAATCGTCTTTTTCCAACAAGCGAACATAGAACCCTTCGGAAGCGCGAGGGGCTTGGCATTGAAGAATAGCATAACTAAGCCCCAACGCAGATGTTGCACGCATCGGATAGGTCTCATATAAGAAGCCGTCGATAAGTAACTCCACCGTTTGGGTAGCGGTAGAGAAACGTGTCTCCAAGGAGTGATATTGGTTTTTAGTCAGTTGCGAACAGTCTAAGTCCACACACCATTGAGCGCGCTGCTTAAGGGATGGATCGGAAGGGTTATACCAAGCGTCAGCGAGGCATAAGCGCAGTGTGTCTTGTACCAAATAGACCTCGGTCATCATCCTTCCCTCATGAGATGCAGGGAAATTCCAAGTGATGCCTTGTATAGGTGAATATAGACGAGGATCGTCTTGGCGACTCACATGCACAACATCGCGCGGTTCGCCCGTTGGATCAGGAGCCATAACAGCGCCCTGAATGCGATTCCATTGACAGTGTCCGTTTCCGGCGGCAGCAAGGGTACAACCGCTAAGGCTTTTAAGGAACGTTTGGGCGGAAACATGCTCCATTCCGTTCATAAAATCCTCATGACGATAGATCTCGTATAACCAGTTTACATCAAAAATCATCATCTGACGCGACACCTCGTTTTGTCCCACATGCACAAGCACTTTGTTATAGGGGAGTTCGATAGCTTGGAACTGATGAACGGACTTATCGTGGCTACTCTCCATAGAACCAAAGTAGCGAAAATCGGACCGGTTACGAATAGGACTGAGTATTAGTTCTCTTGCGCCGAACCATGTCTTTCCGTTATCTTCGGAGATAGCTACATGGGCCGCATCGCGGTTAGTGAACGTATCCTCCCAACGACCGCTGACGGCATCCGCGTCCAGTTCCGGTGCGGAGTGGTCGTTCTCGGGCAGAGGAAGGGTGTTATTCCAAAAACAAAGCAAGCGACCATCATTAAGTCGTAAGAGGAAAGGGGTTGTAGCATCGCCATGAAAGGGAGAGGGTGTACACTCGCTCCAAGTCTGTCCCCCATCTTGGGAAAAAGACCAATAGAACCAATCGGAAGCATTACGCAACAGAGCCATCATTTGATTGGGGGCAAATTCGCACACCACATTTTCCGTTCCGCAATAGTTCCAACGAGGGCTAAGGTCCGGAGCTGTTTGCGGATAGACGGGAGGATTAGGGATGGCGGAATAAGACCACGTCTTACCCCAATCGTCCGAATACCAAAAAACAGGTTCACGCAAGCGCTCGTCTTGGTCATTAATCTGTGCAGCGGTTGTGTAGATACGGTGAGAAAAAGGCGATGACTGAATGGCGAAATAGTCCCACTGGATGTGGTTAGATATCTTGATGCGCTCGGGGCTATTATCATCGGGTCCGATGGCAGAGCGCAGCACCCAAGTACCCTCATCGGGTCCGGAACAAACAGTGTCAAAACGGATATATAGTTTAGGGATAGGCAAATAGGTGCATGCCTCCATGATTCCGTCTGCTTTCTTGAGCTTCCAACTTAGTCCGCAATCGGTACTACTTAGATAGGCTCGTTCTCCTTGCGGGAAAGTGGGAGAGTAGTTTATCTTGCCATAAGCGCGTATCTCTCCCGCGGGGGTTATCATCACATGATGACGCGCGTCGTCAATAGGTTGGGCAACGGAAACAGGTGCATAAATAGTTTGTAAAAAGGATTTATCATCATCGGTGAGATTCCCTTTCAAAGTTTTAATCAGCGTCGGTTCCGACGCTTGCACAAAAGGGGACGTTTGAGATGTTTTCGTTTTAACAAGTACTATTTGTTGCGTCATTCCCAATCGATAGAGGGAGGATATAACTAATTGTGTTTGGCCGTTACTATGAGACACGGACACTTTCTTTTCGGGTTCGGCACTGACCAAGTTATACAAACCATCTAACGTGAGAGTGATAGCGGTATGTTCCCATGTGGGGTCACTTACATTGAGCCGGAGCGTGTCTTGATTAGTACGATACATCAGAGCTGCAACGCCATCACTCGTTATTGAGTTGATGGTAGCGGGAGCCCAGAAGTTAATAGCGGTTATGCCTAATGACTTCTCCGTAACGGCTTGCACTTGAGGCGAATTGGCGAGCACTTCGATATTCGGTTTGCGCTGATAGGCTTTGACTTCTGAAGGTGTCATCTGAGGTAGGAGCACATACTGATAGTCAGCGTTTTGGGGAGCTTGCCCATGCGATAGCCAGAACTCGTTAAAGCCGTTCTCACTCACATTAGCGTGAAGCGTGACGGGTTGTGGGAAGAAGTAGCCTCCCGTTCCTTCAAGATAGGCTGTTTTGACCTTATCATACGTTTTTTCATGAGGCGTTCCGATATTTTTTCCGTTCACATACATCGAACGAGTAAACTGCCTATTCTCCACTGTAGTAATCACCTCCCTATCCGCATCCAAGTCTATGTCTGCGCCCAAACAAACCACCTCATTATCAAAGCAAAACCAAGATTTCTTCGCCATTAGGTCGGAGCGCGAGCCGAGTAGTTGCATCATCGCCGAGCTATATAATCCGTCCATCATCACACCGCCGGCGCGGGCAATGTCCGCCGCTTTGGGTTGGTGGTCAAACAGAATCATGCCGCTTCCACAGAACTCGCGTTCAATCATATCAACCGTTGTACCGGGTACGCGGTAGTGGTTCATAAGGGGGATATACTGCCAATACTGTCGAGGATCATCGGGTGTATAGATATAAGTCATGCCGTCTCCCGTGTACCAAGCGTAGTTGTTTTCACTTTTGTCGGTTCTAACAAAGGCCTCGTATTTTCCTATACGATTAGAAGACATAGCTAATCCAAAACGGAAAGTGGGTGTTTGGTGAATCACACGATCGCCCGCAGCGAGGACAATACTAAAGGGTTTATCTTGTGCTTGTTGGGTTGCTATGCTGATGGCTTTATCCAAATGAGGTTTATACACGGGCAATGGCTTCATATCCGTATAAATAGTTGGATAGTGCTTGTCGGAAGCAATGATATCTGCAAACGCCAAACGGATATGTTCACGTTCGACTTCGTCTTTGATCAATGTTGATGAGGTTAGTACATTGAGGGCTGTATAACGTGCCGACATATAGGGGTTGCGTGCGTTGCCTCGCCCCATAAACATAAGCATAATCTCGCCTTTATAGAGTTCGGGGAGATACGTCTTATTTATCCAAGTAGGAAGGACATCCACTATCTCTTGAGGGACTTCGAAATTAGTTCCGTCAAAGATACGTACCATCGTTGCACAGAAATTGATAATCTGTCCGCCATAGGTTCCGATATAAGGGATGGCAATATGTTGGATGAAAGTGCCATCCTCGTATAGTCCCTCTTTAGCCCAAACCAGTGTATTGTGCTGATAGGCGGATTGATTTCGAATGATTTGGTCATGAGCCGTATTGGCCGCCACGCGTTTGAAAGGCGTTGTTTTGTCCACAAAAGCGGGGATACTGTAGTGAACCGCGGTGCGTATATCCTCCTCGTTGTCGGTTAGGATACCGATAAGAAGGAGATTGCGGCACACGTCCGCCAGATTGGCATAGGTCATGTTCCCTTTTTTGACAAAGTCGCGGATATGACGTGAGCCACCTAAATCGAATTGGTGTATTTCTTCGGGGGTCAATTGCTCGTAGAGGATAGATACTATATTGGCATAACTCTCTGTATTACCGATTCGCCACTCCCACCAATTACCACACATAGGGGTGTTCTCGTTATAGGCATACTTATAGAGCAGTCCCAAGCCAAAGCGAATATCGGCCAGAAGGTCTGCATTATGGTATAAGTCGGTACCCGGATACGCCCACGCGCGGGTCATTATTTCCAGTCGTTGATACGAATAGTGGACATGGAAAGGAGTATAAGAAGGCACTCCTGTCCATAGGCTTATATCGTCCCAAAGGAAACATGTGTCGTGCCGCATAGTTTGCCAATAAGCCTGAGCGTCAGCGGACAAACTATCGAGGTAGGTCCGCATATCGGGTTGATTGGAGTCATAATCGGTAGGTCCCAACGAACATTGTTGCCTAAAGTTTTCGCGCATTTGGGCAAACACGGACGCATTCACTTGCGCGTGTGCGGATGAGAAGAGAATAGAAAGGGGTAATAGGAGAGTGATCAAACGTTTCATAGAATCGAATATTTGGTTCTGTTACGATAGATATATATTTGTCCTCCCTCAATGACTTTGTAGATGCTATTAGAATGGGTATTCATAATATCTAAATCAGAGGTTATTTGGGGTGTTGGCATAGGACTGATAATGGTCAAAACGAGTTGTTCGCCCTGTCCCATACGGTCAGTACAATCGATTGTGATGGTTGTTTGGGTATTGGTATGAGATACTTGTGCTTTGCCGCTTGGAATAGCAGAGTCTAAGGTAAAGACACCATCTAAGACAAAGGTTTGTGAGGTTCTTTTCCAAGTGGGGTCCGAAGCGGAGAAATAGAGTTTATCATCTTTCTGTTGGTACATAACCGAAGCTTCTCCGTCTGATTGGACGTAGGCTTGCTTGCCGGCATGCCAGTAGTTGATACCGATAATACCGAGATTCTTATGGTGCACAGACTGGATGACGGTGTCGTTTTGCAGTACTTCGGTTGCCGGATTTTTCGCATAGGCAGCCACCTCGTCTTTGCTCATTTGGGGCAATAAGACATAGTTATAGGAAGCATTCTCGGGTGCTTTCCCGTGATCGATATAGAAGGAGTAGAGTTTATTCTGCTCGATGTAGGAAGAGAGCGTCATCGGTTGGGGGAAGTGATACCCTCCCACTTCGTTGATATAGGCATACTTGGGGTTGGTATAGGTATATTCCCAGCATTTCTTTGTACCTCCATCCACACCATCCACGGAGTATCCGGCGTCGATATAGCGGGACTCGATGATGGTTTCCACGTTGCGGTTCTCGCTCATGGTGATACCGGCGCCGAGGCAGTGGATCTCGTCATCGAACATAAACCACGACTTCTTCGCCACGAGGTCGCTTTTAGCGCCCACATGACTCATTCCGGCTACTCCGTAACGGTTTTTGAGTGAAACACCGCCTACCCAAGATTGGGCATTGACGGGATTATCAAAGAGGGCGATATTGGCACCATCGGCAGTGCGGGCTATTTTATCCACCGTGGTTCCGGGTAGGCGGTAGTTGTTGCAATACGTAAAATACTTCAGCCAATGTTCGCGGTGATTGGGGGTGTAAATATAGGTCATACCGTCGCCTTGATACCAGCCGCTCATGTTGTTATTGGAGAATCCTTCGAACTTACCGATACGATTGGAGGACATACTCAGTCCAAAGCGGTACTTGGCCGTTTCGTGTATCACGCGGTCCCCCGCAGCAAGGACAAGGTTAAACACATCGGCAGGAGCGTCGGCTTGGGCATCTGCTATCATTTGGTCGATATGCGGTTTGTCGATAATAGGGTTCATTTCATCGTAAGGGGTTGCATAATAGGCATTGTCCGTGTACCAGGTCTTGCACACATTGATGATACGTTGGCGCAAATCGGGGTCGGTGAGTAAGTTACGGCTTAGGTACATATTGAGTCCTACAGCGCGTGCAGATTCATGCGAACTGTGATTGGCATTTACATTACGTCCCATGAACATACGCATCATCTCGCCTTTATAGATAGCGGGGATGTAGGCTTTTTCGAGCCATGTAGGAAGAATCTGAGCAAAATAGGAGGGTATCTCGATGGATGTGCCTTGTAAGCACATAGCCATCTCGGCAGAGAAAAGAATCATACTGGTACCATAGGAACCGATGTACGGGATAGCCGTATGTTGGATAAAGGTACCATCTTCGTAAAGACCTTCTTTTTTAGTGACATAGTTATAACTATGATAATCACCTTGATCTTTAATCATTTGTTCAAACTGCTCTTGTGCTTTTTTACGAACGTCTAAGGTCGTTTCATCCACAAAGGCTTTCTTAGCAAGGGATATCGCATCTTTCACATCCTGTTTCTTACCTGTGAGGATACCCATATACATGAGGTTGCGGCAAACGTCCGCTTGATTGGCATAGGTCATATTACCGTTCTTGGCAAAATTGCGGACGAATTTATCAAAGCTCTTATCGTAGTGCAACAACTGTACATCGCTCAGTTCTTCGTAAAGAATAGACACGATGGCGGCATACTCTTGTGGCGAACCGATGCGCCACTCCCACCAGTTACCGATGAGAGCCGTGTTCTCGTTAAGAGCATAAGAATATAGGAAGTCGAGACTATTCTTGATGGCATTTAGATAGTCCTCGTTGTGATAGAGTTCGGAAGTTGGGTACGCCCACGCGAGCGCCATAGTGCGCAGGCGCATGAGCGAATATTCTATATGTTTACACGTGTTTGTGTTATCATTCTTTAGTTTATTATAGTCACTCCATAGATAGGTTGTAGGGTTTTTCTCCAAGTTGGCATAATGTGTCTTGGCATCCTTTACTAAGGTGTTAATATGGGCTTGGATGGCGGCATCATTACGATCGTAATTGAGGTCGCCTAACATAATTTCTTTGCGCAAGTTCTCGCGCATAACATCCATATCCGATGCTTGTAGCACAAGAACGGAATTAAATATACAAAGGAGTATAAAAAAACGTTTCATAAAAACAAAAAAAGTTTGGCGGGAGCACAATGCCCCCGCCAAAGAATAAATTAATAAGATACAATCACTTTTGTGTTGTTAACGATATAAGCACCCACGGCCATGGGCACCATAACGTGTACGCCGGCTTTCACATGAATATTGTGAATCGGGGCTCCGGAGAAGCTATAGATGGTGGCATCTACATCTTCCTTCGCGTTAAAGAGGATACCACCGGTAACAGGGCGAACCTCATAACGGTCATCGCGCACGTTCTTGAGGTCTGTACCCTCGAAGGGGATAACCTCAATTGAGCCAATGAACCAATAGTCGGTGGAGTTACGAGACAGACGCATGTTGCGTACCGACTCGTTTTGTGTATCAATGACGTATTCGTCCCAAACTTTGTCAAAATTCAGATATGGCAGACCCGCCATGATGGCGCTGTCTTGTCCGTGAACATCGGGTTGATAAGCGGTGTAACCTACACTTATTGAGCGAGCATTATTGTGACTTACACCCGTGATGCGAACTTGCTTAATACCATTCTTGAAGTAAGGCAAATAGATAGCAGGGCGCTTGCATAAGGGCACGGCACCGGCTCCAACTCTCTCGCCATCCAGATAGGTGTATCCACCGTTAAACAGCACGTTAGAAACGGCCATGGGAGCTTGGTCTGACTCAAGGTTACGTCCCTCATAAATCATCCATTGGTAGAAACCAAGGTTATAACGTTGAGTGAGTTGGTCCGAGTGACCACGAGCCATTGTCGTATTAAAGTCGGGCCAACTGGGATCGGGCAATGAGTCATAAGTCCACTCGGTGAAATCAACGAAGATAGGCTCCGTTAGTTCTTCACCATACCACTCATAATAGTAGCAGTCCTTATAATACTCAACGAGTTGGAAGTCGGTAGCCTCCGGCATGATCCACTCAACAGTAACCTTACAGGTAGCGGTTTTCTCACCGGCTTTAGCCGTGATGGTAGCCGTACCTTCAGCCACACCATAGATAAGACCGGATTGGTCAACGGTAGCAACCGTCTCTTTATCGCTTGTCCATGTAACGGTGGGGTTGCTGGCATTAACGGGTAATACGGTAGCAGAAAGTTGAACATACTTACCTTCACCAACGGTGATGGTTGTGTTATCTAATGTAATAGACTCAACAGGAACCTCAGCTTCCACATGGATAGTGCAGGTATCTTTCAGACCATCTATCTCAGCAATGATTTTAGCATCGCCACCGGCAATAGCTGTTACCAAACCGGTAGCATTAACGGTAAGAACGGCTTCATCTGTGGATGTCCATGCAACAGCGTGCGTGGCGTTGAAAGGACGAACCTTAGCGGTCATTTGCAAGATTTGGCTGGCCTCTAACTCTGCGGTCTCGGGCAGAATTTCTAAACTCTTAGCTTCCACTACGTCTTTATCATGTCCCATGGGAATGAGTTGCAGGTTAGTTAGGAAGAAGTATCCACCCCCATTACGGCTGATGGAAAGGTCTTTCACGTCTGCGCTATTGATAATGATGGTATCAGAAACGCACGCGGTAGTCTTCAGGTTAACGGTAGCCTTAGTTGCTCCGGGGACCACTTCGGAAAGGCTCTTCCAAGAACCATCATCCCCTTTTGCGTTGATAAACATAGAACTTGACGATGCGCCCCAACCGGAAACAATAAGGGAATAAACACCATTCTTGCAAGTCGGAAAATAGATAGTAGGACGATGGGAAGCGGCAACCACGTTGTTCTTGCCGTCCAGAGCATCGTTACTATTCCAAAGCACGGGGCCGTAAGTAACACCGCCAATGGAACGAGATTCATAATAACAGAATTTATAAAGTCCCAGTTGTTGGAACTCAAGTACGTTCAATGTATCGTGCTTACTGGCAGACGGATCATAGAGAACGTCGGAGGGTTGTAGGTCGCTGAAATCGACCGCCAAAATGGCGTCAATAGCCTCGCCCGTGTAGTCAAAATACTCTTGCGCATTACGCGTATAGTTACCTGCTTGTAACCCGCACGCGAGTGCTAAACCAAGAATACTAAAAAATAGTTTTTTCATTGTTTCAAATAATTAGTGTTATTATTTAACTTCTGCACCTAAGACATTGTAC
>JAZRWG010000011.1:0-3412 GCA_045599545.1 Paludibacteraceae bacterium
GTACTCTTTCTTGCGAAACATCTAAAGCTAAAACTAACAACTAAAACTACATAAGACTATGAACAAAACTGAAAACTTAAACAAGTTCGCCATTAACCTTTGCGAACGAGCCCAAGCGGGCAAACTGGACCCCGTCATCGGGCGGGACGACGAGATAAGGCGCGTACTGCAAATCCTCTCGCGTCGAACCAAGAACAATCCTATCCTCATCGGCGAACCCGGTGTAGGTAAAACGGCTATTGCCGAAGGCCTCGCGCACCGTATCATTCGCGGCGATGTACCCGAGAACCTCAAACGCAAACTCATCTACTCTCTCGATATGGGAGCCCTCGTAGCGGGAGCCAAGTACCAAGGCGAGTTTGAGGAGCGCCTCAAGGGTGTGATTAACGAAGTGGTCGAAGCGGCCGGTGAGATCATCCTTTTCATTGATGAGATACACGTGCTTGTGGGTGCGGGCAAGAGTGCCGGAGCGATGGATGCCGCTAATATCCTCAAACCCGCCTTGGCGCGGGGCGAGTTGCGTGCCATCGGAGCCACTACGCTGGACGAGTATCAGAAGTATTTCGAAACCGATAAAGCCCTCGAACGACGCTTCCAAAAAGTGATGGTCAGTGAACCCGACGAGGCGGCCACTATCTCTATCCTCCGCGGACTGAAGGAGCGGTACGAGACCCACCATCGCGTGCGGATACAAGACGATGCCCTTATCGCTGCCGTTACCCTTTCGGCACGGTATATAACCGACCGTTTTCTGCCCGATAAAGCCATTGACCTTATCGACGAGGCGGCCGCCAAACTGCGCCTCGAAGTCGATTCCGTACCCGAAGTGATTGACGATCTGGAACGCCAAATCAAGCAACTGGAGATTGAGCGTGCGAGCCTCAAGAGGGAGGCGGATAGGCCGAAAGGCGGAGAGGCTGATAGGTTACAAGGTATTGAGAAGCAGTTGGCCGAACTAAGAAGTAAGGATAAGGAACTGCGGACCCAATGGGATAAGGAGAAGGGTTATGTCACCACCATCCAGAACGAGAAGGCACGCATCGAAACGATGAAACACGAAGCCGAGGTGGCCGAACGCGAGGGCAATTATGAACAAGTAGCCAAACTGCGTTACGAGTCTATTCCCGCGGCCGAAGCCTCTATCAAAGCCGCCCAAGAAGCCTTGCAACAAGTATCTACCTCCTCCCCCTTAGGGGAAGGTCGGGAAGGGGCTCTCATAAAAGAGGAAGTCACAGGCGAGGACATCGCTGACATTGTGGCGCGTTGGACGGGTATTCCGGTGAGTAAGATGATGCAGTCGGAGCGCAATAAACTGCTCAGTTTGGAGGCGGAACTGCATAAGCGGGTCATTGGTCAGAACGAGGCGATAGAAGCCGTCAGTGACGCTATCCGTCGTTCGCGTGCGGGGTTGCAGGACCCCAAGCGTCCTATTGGTTCGTTTATTTTCTTGGGCACCACGGGTGTTGGTAAGACGGAACTGGCCAAAGCTTTAGCCGATTACTTGTTTGACGATGAGAATATGATTACTCGCATTGATATGAGTGAGTACCAGGAGAAGTTCTCGGCCACGCGTCTGATTGGAGCGCCTCCCGGATATGTAGGTTATGACGAGGGCGGTCAGTTGACGGAGGCTATCCGTCGCAAGCCCTATTCGGTTATTCTGTTTGATGAGATAGAGAAGGCTCACCCCGATGTGTTTAATGTGCTGCTTCAGTTACTCGACGATGGTCGATTGACGGATAACAAAGGGCGTACGGTGAACTTCAAGAACACGCTTATCATCCTCACCTCCAACCTCACCGAGGAGCAGTTGAGGGCGACGTTACGACCGGAGTTTATCAACCGAATAGACGATATCATCCACTTTACCGAACTGACAGAGGATGATATCCGTAAGGTTGTAGAGTTACAGGTTGAGCGTGTGCATAAGATGCTGTTAGACAGCGGCATCGAGTTGCGTGTAACGAAGGATGCGGTGGATTATATTGCCAAAGAGGGTTATGATCCGGCCTTCGGTGCCCGTCCGGTCAAGAGGGCTTTGCAGCGGTTGGTGCTCAATGAACTGAGTAAGGCTATCATTGCGGGTAAGGTGATTAGTCAAAAGCCCGTCATTGTGGAGTTAAGGGACGGTGAGTTACACTTCAAGAACTAATATCCGCCTACTAGTCCTTCAGCCGAAGGCGGTCTTACAGCGCAGCGGTCTTACAGTCCCGCGGGGACGGTCTTACAGCGAAGCGGTCTAATAAATGTGCGATTTGAGAAAAATCTGCACATTTTTTTTGCACATATCAAGAAAAAGTTGTATCTTTGCAGCCGAAAACGTAAAATTCATTCAGTATGAGTACCACACAGGCCGCATTAAGTGCACAATTCATTGATGTTATGGGATCAATGATGAGTGATGCAAAAGCCGTTGATAATGTATTCGCGTATATTCGTTTGTTACGCAATGCTCAAAATATTCAATCGGCGACATATCCGCATAACCAGCAAGAGATTAATCATCGTTTAGACCAATCGGAAGAAGCTTTTGCTGCAAATAAGGGCATTCAAGAGTCCATTGCCCGCCAACATCGTCATAACTTTGTAAACGCACTGATTGCGCAATGAGAATAGAGTGGTCGCCTTTAGCAGAAGAAGCATGGCAAGACATTGCCAACTATATTTTTAACTCTTTCGGTATCCGCGCTCTTTTGGATTATTCGGAATTAACCGATTCTTGGATGGATGCATTAGCAATTAATCCCTTAATCGCAGCTTACGAAGAGTCACTTAGTCATAGACGAAAACATTATCGTAGCATTGCTATTCATCAATTTAGTAAGGTAATTTATTATATTGAGGATGGTGTAATCTACATCGCAGATGTTTGGGATACTCGTAGAAACCCTCAAACATTATCAAGAAGATTAAAATAAACCTCTCGTTTCGCCAAACGTAAAATGGCAGACATACACTTTTAAATGCGCTTTTCATGCTTTTTGCAGAAAAGTGCATTTTTTATTTGCATATATCATAAAAAAGTTGTAATTTTGCAGCCAGTTTTTCGTGGAAACGAAAACAAAATGAAAAAATAACAACCATAAGTTAGTTATATAGAAGCGCAAAACTGCAAACCCTTTTAAATTATGCCTACAATATTTATTTTATTCGGTTTCCACTTTATGTTTTATTCGGATGACCACACTCCGGTTCATGTACATGTCTTGAAAGATGGTAAAGAAGCAAAATATAACATTGAACCGGAAATAGTTCTCGTTTATAATCACGGATCACTAGTGTCCACTTAACTTTTTAATGAACGATTATAAATTATTAATATACAGTTAGTTATACACGTTTTTAGCGCGTGAGGTTCTTGGCAGAGTTTTTGCAAGGATAGTGTTAAATTTTAAGATTGCACTATCATGAG
>JAZRWG010000012.1:0-15243 GCA_045599545.1 Paludibacteraceae bacterium
CTCTCAATACTCATCGGACTTCGGCCACTGCTGGAACTCCGCCAAGTCCGCCAACTCCGCCACATATTAAGTTTGAACCACTTCACGGACAGGTTTGGCGGTTTCACGGACAAACGAAATCTGTTCGCGAAAAGTCGGGACAAAATTATAACTTGCTGATTAACCGCCATATTTTCTGCGTGTCTGCTCCCGTACCTCGCAGATACGTCACAGATACGTCACAGATGGATGACAAGAGGATGCCTACTCCCAAAAAATGTGCGATTTCTCGAAAAATCTGCCGTTTTTTGACTAAAAAACACTTTTTCTTCTTGTCATGTATTGCACATATCAAAAAAAAGTCGTACCTTTGCAGCGTCAAATAAAAAGAAAAGTGTGAGATTTAACCGAAAAGTGGATCGAAAAAGTGTAAAAACACAATAAAAACGGGGTCGAATAAATGTAATAACCGTATATTCTATGTATAAACGAAAGATCGAATCACAATTATTAGCGTGGAAAAACAAGGAAAATCACAAACCACTTGTTTTAAGAGGGGTGCGCCAATGCGGTAAAAGTAGTTCCGTCCGTCTATTTGCGGAAGAGTATTACAAGTATCAAGTATTTATAGACTTTCGTGAACGAGAGGACCTAATAAGTCTATTTGATGGAAACTTAACCGTTGACCATTTGACAACAATTATTTCCGCTGCCATCCCTCAAGCCACTTTCGTACCTCATCAAACATGTCTTGTTTTAGACGAAATTCAAGATTGCCCACGAGCGAGAGGTGCGCTTAAATTCTTTAGACAAGACGGACGTTATGATGTTATTTGTACCGGAAGTCTTTTAGGTGTTAGCGGTTACAAGAGCGAAACACAGCAGACGCAAAATTCGCAAGCTTCTATTCCCGTAGGGCAAGAGGAGTTTTTAGATATGTATCCTATGGATTTTGAAGAGTTCCTTTGGGCGTGCGGTATTAAAGAACCAACGCTTAACTTGCTTCACGACTGTTTTATCGGCGAGACACCCGTTCCGCAAGCCTTGCACACGATAATGCGCGAATATTGGCTTGAATATACTATTGTAGGGGGCATGCCCGAGGCTGTTTCTACATTCCTAACGACACACGATATGAATCAGACGATTGCGATTCAAAAAGCTATTGTGGATGGGTATAAGGCGGATATGATTAAATACGCCCGACCGGAAGATCAGCCTTGCATTCGCCAATGCTTTGAATCTATTCCTTTACAGTTAGCTAAAGAAAATAAAAAGTTCCAATATTCGGTGGTTAAACACGGTGGTCGAAGCAAAGAATTTGCAGGAAGTATTCAGTGGATTGAAGATGCCGGCATTGTCAATCGTTGCTATAATCTTAATATCACAGAGTTACCTCTTGACGGCAACGCGAACAAGGATGTATTTAAGGTCTATATGACGGATACAGGTTTGTTTGTCAGTATGTTGGACCCCGGGACGCAGGCGGATATATTGCGTGGAAATCTACTCAGTTACAAAGGAGCTATTTTTGAGAATCTAATGGCAGATATACTCTGCAAAATGGGACGTAAATTATACTATTTCCACAAAGAAAGTGGTTTAGAGTTGGATTTCCTAATACGCTATAAAGGGCTGTGTACACCTATTGAGTGTAAGGCAACATCGGGCAACGCGCAATCGTTGAAAACGGTAATGAATCATCCTGAAAAATATCATATTACACAAGCCATTAAAGTAGGAGATTATAATATCGGCAGAACAAAAGATGTGCTAACCATTCCTTACTATATGACCTTCTTTTTGACGGAATTATAATTTTGCCAAAAAACACAAATAAATTTGCACATATCAAAATAAAGTCGTATCTTTGCAGCCGATTATGTATTTTCGCTTTATACCCTATCATCGCCCCATGATTTGGGGCTCGGAAGAATGGCTCATCTCCGCGTATCCTAACATGGAATCGCGCGTGAGCGAAGGACTGTACGCCGGTAAGACGCTCAGCGAACTGACCGCCATCCTCGGTCCTAACCTCTTGGGACACGCCCTCAACGATCAGTACGGCGAGCGGTTCCCACTACTCATTAAACTCATCCACGCCGAGGATAAACTATCCATCCAAGTACACCCCTCCGACGAACAAGCCCAAAAACAAGGGAAAGGTTCCGTGGGCAAAACCGAGATGTGGTACGGACTGGATTCGCAAGAGGGAGCGTACTTGCTCGTTGGACTCAAGAACGCACTTACCCCTCAGACCTACGCCGAACACGTAGCCAATCATACTATCGTTAACGACATAGCCCGCTACGGACTAAAAGAGGGTTCCTGTTTCTTCCTTTCGCCCGGACGCATCCACGCCATCGGCGAGGGATGTAACCTACTCGAGATACAACAAACCAACGACCTGACCTACCGCATCTATGACTACGATCGCAAGGACGCTAACGGCAACCTGCGCGAGTTACATACCCAATTAGCCGGCGAGAGCATCAACTATACCGTTCTGCCCGATTACGAGACCCACTATGAGCGCAAAACCAATGAACCGATGAACCTCGTGACCTGTCCCTATTTCGAGACACAAGCCATTCAAGTCAACACCCTATCCCCCTACTCCTCTACTCCCCTACCCCCAGAAATCGATTGGACAAACGAAGACCGATTCCTCGCTATCCTCATTACCAAAGGCAAGGGCACACTTATCATTGACGGCGAAATGGTGGAGGTCAAGGAAGAGGATGCCCTGCTCCTGCCCGCAACTACGAAAAAAGTCAGCATGAGGGGAGAATTCACAGCCGTGATGACCACGGCGAGATAGGCGGAGAGGCAGTAGAGGAGTAGAGGAGTAGAGGAGTAGAGGAGTAGAGGAGTAGGGAAGTAGAGGAGTAGAGGAGTAGGGAAGTGAGAGTAAAATGTAGCAATAATAAAAAATATTTCATTTTTTTGCTTTAATATTTGCATATATCAGATATTTATTGTATCTTTGCACGCTTTTTCGGTTTTTAGGCTCAAAAAAGAGGCCCCGTGGCAATGCATGAAGATGGGTGGACACCATTCACTAACAGCATAAAAGACCCCCCAAGCCGCCTAGATCGAGTGAATTTAAAACTATTATTACAATGTACGCAATTGTAGAAATGCAAGGCCAGCAATTTAAAGTAGAGGCCGGCAAAAAACTGTTCGTTAACCGCATGGAGACCGAGAAGGGCGCCGAGGTTACGTTCGACAAAGTGCTGTTCGTTGAGAACGAAGGCAAATTTAAAGTAGGTACCCCGCTCGTTAAGGGCGCAAAAGTTGTTTGCGAAGTACTCGACAACGAGTGCCGTGGCGAGAAAGTTCTTGTTTTCCACAAGAAACGTCGTAAGGGTTATCGTAAACTCAATGGTCACCGTCAAGACTTGACGAACCTTATTGTTAAGGAAATCGTGCTGGCATAATGCTTAATGCACCATTTCAATTGTTTAATTTAAATTTGTAAATCTTATAGATTATGGCACATAAGAAAGGTGTCGGTAGTTCTAAGAACGGCCGTGAATCAGAAAGCAAACGCTTAGGTTTGAAACTCTTTGGTGGTCAATTCGCCAAAGCCGGTAACATTTTAGTTCGTCAACGTGGTACGGTACACAATCCCGGTGAGAACGTAGGAATGGGTTGCGATCATACCCTCTACGCCCTCGTAGACGGAATCGTTACCTTCCGTAAGAAACGCGACAATAAGTCGTATGTTTCGATCGAGCCCGTTGCTGCACAAGCATAAACATCTATGCTCACATTAAAACAGATTTATGACAATCGTGAGGCTATTGTCTCAGGATTGGAGAAAAAGCACTTTCTCGGCGCCCAAGAGGCGATCGAGAAAGTTGTGTCTTTAGACCAAGACCGCAAAGCGGCGCAGCAGAAACGCGACGCCGCAAGTCAACAAATGAATGCCATCGCCAAGTCCATCGGTCAACTCATGGCCCAAGGTAAACGCGATGAAGCCGAGCAGGCGAAGAAGCAAACCGGTACCCTCAAGCAGAATATAGCCGCTTACGAAGCCGAAATGGCGAAAGCCGAAGAAGCCCAAACGGCCGTGCTGCTCACCATCCCCAATGTTCCTTACGAACTCGTACCGCAAGGTAGAAGCGCAGAGGATAATATTGCCGTCAAAGTCGGCAATTTCGAGATAGGCGGAGAGGCGGAGAGGCTGATAGGAGGAGAGGCTTACCAAGGGAATCCCAACTGCGGGGTGGCACTTAAGGACTGGAAAGAGGAGTGGAATCCCGAAGCCAAAGAGGCTCGCCTACCCCACTGGGAGTTGGCCAAGAAATACAACCTCATCGACTTTGACCTCGGTGTCAAGATCTCGGGTGCCGGTTTCCCCGTGTATATCGGTCAAGGAGCACGTCTGCAACGCGCCCTTATCAATTTCTTCTTGGCAGAAGCCAATAAGGCCGGATATACGGAGATCATGCCGCCTACCGTAGTCAACCAAGCGTCCGGTTACGGAACAGGCCAGCTGCCCGATAAGGAGGGTCAGATGTACCACTGCGAGGTGGATGACCTCTACCTCATTCCTACCGCCGAGGTGCCCGTAACGAACCTCTACCGCGATGTCATTATTGACGAGGCACAACTGCCCATCAAGAACTGCGCATATACGGAGTGTTTCCGTCGCGAAGCCGGTAGTTACGGTAAGGACGTACGCGGACTGAACCGTCTGCACGAGTTCTCGAAGATAGAGATCGTGCGCATCGACAGTCCCGAACACTCGGAATTGAGTCATCGCGAGATGCTTGACCATGTAGAGGGTCTGCTCAAGAAACTGGAACTGCCCTATCGTATCCTCCGTCTGTGCGGTGGCGATATGAGTTTTACGGCGGCTATCTGCTATGACTTTGAGGTTTATTCAGAGGCACAGCACCGCTGGCTCGAGGTTTCGTCCACGTCTAATTTTGATACCTATCAGGCCAACCGTCTCCATTGCCGTTACCGCAAAGCGGACGACAAGAAGGTTAGTCTTTGCCACACCCTCAACGGTTCGGCACTGGCACTGCCCCGCATCGTGGCCGCCCTGCTCGAGAATAACCAATGCGAGGAGGGTATCCGTATCCCGAAGGCACTGCAACCGTACTTTGGGGATGATATGATTCGGTAACGCTTTGCGTTAGTAAATTGACCCTATGAAACGATATATCTCTATATTGTTGATTATTTTGGCGTGTTCGTGCGCGTGCGCGCAGGACACGCTGCGCGTGCTGTGTATAGGCAACTCGTTCACCTATGTGGACAGTACCCAAGCTAAACTGCGCAGCCTCGCTGTTGCCGAGGGACATACCCTTATCATCAACACCCAAGTGCAGGGCGGTTATACGTTCCAAAAACATATGAGGCGGGACGAGACCCTCTCGGCTATCATCTATTATACCTACGACGTAGCTTTCCTGCAAGACCAGAGTTTTACCCCCGCCCTCTATGCGCAAAAACCTCGTAACGGGCGCGTCATCTTAAACGATGCCAAAGAAATAGCATCGCGTATCCGTTTCTATTCGCCTAAGGTGCGACTGATCATGGAGCAGACATGGGCGTATGAGTCCAAAGACTACGCGCATTTTGGAAGTTATGAGGCGTTCGACAAGCTCCTTAGGAAAGGCACCAAACAAATAGCTCGCACTATTCATGCGGACGTCAGTCCTATCGGGGAAGCGTTCCGCCTTTGCCGCGAACGCTATCCGGAGATTGACCTCTATGCCCCCGATAGGCAGCACCCATCCGCCTACGGTGCCTACCTCAAAGCGTGCGTCAATTATCAAATGCTCTTTCACACCCCCTTCACCGCTGAAGAGAACTGCGGATTAGATGCCACCGCGTGCGCCAAGCTGCGCCAAGTGGCGATGGAGGGAGTAGAGGAGTAGAGGAGTAGGGAAACTATACACTATACACCAGACACTATACACAATAATGGAACAAGTATTAACTTACACATTACCGATCGTACTGATCATCCTCGCTTGCGGGGTGGTACTGCATATCCACAACCGCAATGAGGAGAAGAAGCGCAACTACGAACTGCGCAAACTCAGTCAGAAAGAGATATCCCCTATCCGCATGCAAGCCTACGAGCGTCTGGCACTGCTGCTGGAGCGCACCACGCCCGAGCATATGCTCATGGAGGTTAATATCAACGAACTCACCGTTCTCCAACTGCAACAGCACCTGCTCCAAACCATTCGGGCGGAGTTTGACCATAATATGAGCCAACAGATCTACGTAAGCGACGAGGTGTGGGCCAAGATCATGCTTGCCCGCAACGAGATGGTGGCTTTCGTCAATGCCGTTGCCGTACAGATACCCAAAGGCAGTACAAGTCTGACCTACGCCAAGAACCTGATCGAAGCCTATGCCAATAACGGTGCTACTCCCCACGAGGGAGCGAAGGAGGCACTCAAAGGCGAAGCTTATCAGCTTCTTTAGTTGAAAGTTGAAAGAGTTGAAAGTCATATGGATGTTGATGGTGGTCGCTTTGGCGGCGAGTTGCACTGTGGATACGGTGTGCCATACCACTAAGAAGATTCGGGCCGGGGTCGGACTGGACTCTATCCTCGTGTGGAATCCCGAACATACCGCTATCACGGTCACGAACCAATGGGACACCGTCACCGTGCGCGGGATAGGTACCGATTCGCTCGTTTATAATCAAATTCGAAACATCCAACTACTCTCCCTTACCCTTCGTCCCGACACCAACATCACCCAATTCGAGATATGTTGGAAGCATCAACTCGACACATTGTCTATTCGGCATATCAACGATTATCAGTATATATCCCTCGCCTGCGGATGCGCGGTGTACCACGTCATCGATAGCGTGTGGGGCGGGAATCACTTTATTAAACAGGCCTATATCGTAGAAAGCGATGTACAAGCCGTGGATACAGGACATGAGATCGAAAATATACGGCTCGTCGTAAACGAGCCTTAGTTTAAAGTGGAGAGTTTAGAGTTTAGAGTATAGAGTTTAGAGTTGTTTAGAGTTGAAAAAGTTTAAAATCATATTAGGATTGTTGCTAATGAGCATTAGCCTGGCAGCACAGGCGACAGGTGACAGGTTACAGGCGACAGGTGACGAGTTACAGGCGATAGGTGACGGGTTACAGGATAGTGTTGTGGTGGTGCCACGACATAAGGACGGTACGCGTATCTATTCCGACTCGGCCATCTACCAGGGCATGAACCTCAAGTTGGAGATCTTCACGCCTATCCTTGAGTTAGCCCGTTCCAAAGGGAAAGTGCAGAGTTACGAGATTGGAATGAACTGGCGTCTCAAACAGCGTATCTACCCCACTTTGGAGTTAGGTTATGCCCGAGCCGACATAACCGCTGATGGTGGACATCATAAAGGACAAGGCGGTTTTGGTCGTGTGGGTATAGATATCAACGGACTCAAGAAGAACCCCTCGCGCCTCAATGCCCTGCTGGTGGGTATACGAATAGGTACAGCGGTGCAGAACTTCTCCATTTCCGACATACCCGTGAATGTTCCTTACTGGGATGCGGGTCAGCCCTCTCTTTTCAACTACGACCCACGCATGAAGACCGATGCATGGGGAGAAGTGGTGATGGGTTGTCAAGTGCAGGTGTGGGAAGGATTCCAAATGGGTTGGAACATCCGCCTCAAGGTCCTTATGACACGAACGGATAAACATAACGGTCCCCTCCCGGGTTACATCCCCGGCTACGGCTACCGCGATGACACCAACTGGGGAATCAATTATTACATCGGATACCACTTTTAATTTACAATAGGATGAAAAACAACAAAGAGTTAATGATGAGAGCAGCGAATAATATCCGCATCTTGGCGGCCGCTGCAGTAGAAAAAGCGAAGAGTGGACACCCGGGCGGAGCGATGGGCGGTTCGGACTTTATCAACGTCCTCTACTCCGAGTTTCTGGAGTACGATCCGCAGAACCCCCAATGGGAGGCACGCGATCGTTTCTTCCTCGACCCCGGTCATATGGCTCCTATGCTCTACTCTACCCTCTGCCTTGCAGGCAAGTATAGTCTTGAAGACTTGCAGAACCTCCGCCAATGGGGTTCGGTAACACCCGGTCACCCCGAACGGGAGGTAGCTCGTGGCATTGAGAACACCTCGGGTCCGCTCGGTCAGGGGCACACGTTTGCTGTGGGAGCTGCCATCGCAGCCAAGTGGATGAACGCCCGTTTCGGTGAGGTTCATAACCCCACCATCTACGCTTTCATCTCGGACGGCGGTATCCAAGAGGAGATCAGTCAGGGTGCAGGTCGTATAGCGGGTCACTTGGGACTGAATAACCTCATCATGTTCTACGATAGTAACGATGTTCAACTCTCTACCCTATGCAACGCCGTGGATAGTGAAGATGTGGCCAAGAAATACGAAGCCTGGAACTGGTTTGTTCAAACCATTGACGGCAACGACCCCGACGCTATCCGCGCTGCTTTGATTGCGGCCAAAGCTGAGAACGAGCGTCCGTCCCTTATCATCGGTAAGACGATCATGGGTAAAGGGTGCGTCACGGCCGAAGGCGAGAACTGGGAAGGCAAGTGTTCCACCCACGGCAATCCGCTGTCTAAGTCGGGTGCCGACTTTGCTCAAACAATAAAAAACCTCGGAGGTAACCCCGACGATCCGTTCGTTATCTTCCCTGAGGTCAAGAAACTATATGATAACCGTGCCGCTGAGTTATGCGAGTTGGCTAATCAGCGTTATGCCGCTTTCTATGAGTGGCAGCAAAAAAATCCCACCCTTGCTCGCGAGTACGAGGCTTTCTTCAGCGGTGAGACGCCCTGCGTTGATTGGAGTAAGATTGAGCAGAAAGCCGGTGCCGCTACCCGCGCCGCGAGTGCAACGGTACTCAGTTACTTGGCACAGAATGTAGGTAATATGATTGTGGCCAGTGCCGACCTCAGTAACTCGGACAAGACCGATGGTTTTCTCAAGTACACCCACGCCCTCACGCGCGACGATTTTAGCGGTCAGTTCCTGCAAGCGGGCGTGAGCGAACTGACAATGGCTTGCCTGTGCATGGGTATGGCACTGCACGGCGGCATCATTCCTGCATGCGGTACGTTCTTTGTGTTCAGCGATTATATGAAACCTGCCGTTCGTTTAGCGGCTCTTATGGAGTTGCCCGTCATTTTCATCTGGAGTCACGACGCTTTCCGCGTAGGTGAGGACGGTCCGACGCACGAACCCGTAGAGCAGGAGGCGCAGATACGTCTGATGGAGAAACTCAAGAACCATAGCGGTAACAACTCGATGCTCGTTCTGCGTCCCGCGGATGCCGAAGAGACGACCCTCGCATGGCGTTTGGCGATTGAGAACAGTCAGTCGCCTACGGGTCTGATCTTGAGCCGTCAGGATATAGCCGCGGTACCGAATGTTCATCTCGAGGGATTGAGCAAGGGAGCCTATATAGTAAGTAAGGACGAGAACCCGCAAGTCGTGCTGTTGGCCTCCGGTAGTGAGGTAGCAACGCTGCTCGCAGGAGCCGAGTTGTTACGCAAGGACGGTATCCGGTTGCAAGTAGTCAGTGTGCCCAGTGAAGGCCTGTTCCGTAATCAAGAGAAGGCTTATCAGGAGCAGGTGCTGCCCAAGGGGGTTGTTCGTTTCGGCCTCACGGCAGGGTTGCCTTGCACGTTGGAAGGATTAGTAGGTGAGAATGGTAAAGTCTGGGGGTTAGAGAGTTTTGGTTTCTCTGCACCGTACAAAGTGCTGGACGAAAAGTTAGGATTTACCGCCGAAAATGTCTATAAGCAAGTTAAAGAATTACTATAATGGATTACAATTTTCACGAAATTGAAAAACAAGCGCAAGAGCGTTGGAATAAAGCGAATGCGTACAAAGTAAGTAACAAGAGCGATAAGAAACCGTTCTACGTCCTCGACATGTTCCCCTACCCCAGCGGAGCGGGACTGCACGTGGGTCACCCTCTGGGTTACATCGCCAGTGACATCTACTCGCGCTATAAACGCTTGCAAGGTTTTAATGTTCTGCACCCGATGGGTTTTGACTCGTACGGTCTGCCCGCCGAGCAGTATGCTATCCAAACGGGTCAGCACCCCGAGATAACCACTGAGCAGAACATCGCCCGCTATATATCCCAGCTCAAAAAGATTGGTTTCTGCTATGACTGGGACCGTCAGGTCAAGACCTGCGACCCCGCTTTCTATAAGTGGACCCAGTGGGCTTTCATTCAGATGTTCAACTCTTATTATGACATTAGCCTCCAAAAGGCGCAACCCATAGCCAAACTCATCGCTCGGTGGGAACAGACCGATCCCACTTGGAAGACGCTCAGTGAGAAAGAGCAACAGGAGCGACTGATGAACTACCGTATTGCCTATCTGGCGGACACCAAGGTTAACTGGTGCCCTAAACTCGGTACGGTTCTTGCCAACGACGAGGTTAGCGAAGGTCTCTCCGTTCGCGGCGGTTATCCGGTGGAGCAACGCGTGATGAGGCAGTGGTGCCTGCGTATCAGTGCTTATGCTGGGCGTTTGCTTGAAGGCTTAGACCATATCGACTGGACCGACTCCCTCAAGGAGACCCAGCGTAACTGGATTGGTCGCAGCGAGGGAACGGAGATGCAGTTTATGATCAAAGGGCAGGACGAACCCTTCACCATCTTCACTACCCGTGCGGACACTGTGTTTGGCGTCACTTTTATGGTGCTGGCACCCGAGAGCGAGTACGTCAGTCGCGTCGTGACCGAGCAGCAGCAAAAGGAGGTGGATGATTATTTAGCAATGGTCAAGCACCGCACCGAGCGCGAACGCATCGCCGACCGCAAGGTCAGTGGTGTTTTCACAGGGTCTTATGCCATTAATCCGCTCACCCATGCCGAGATACCTATTTATATCAGTGACTATGTCCTCTCGGGGTACGGCACGGGGGCCATCATGGCCGTTCCGGCACACGATAGTCGGGACTACGCTTTCGCTAAGCATTTCAATCTGCCCATTATCCCGCTGATTGAGGGTGCGGACGTGAGTGAGGCCAGTTTTGACGCGAAGGAGGGTAAGATGATGAACTCCGGTTTCCTCAACGGGTTAGAGGTCAAGGAAGCTATTGCCAAGATGAAGGAGTACGTCACCAACACGGGTATAGGTAAAGTGAAGGTCAATTATCGTCTTCGCGATGCTATCTTCTCTCGCCAGCGTTACTGGGGCGAACCCTTCCCCGTTTATTATAAGGACGGCATGCCTTATACCTTACCCGAGAGCGAACTGCCCTTGCAGTTGCCTCAGGTCAGTCAGTTCAAGCCCACTGAGGATGGTCGTCCGCCGTTAGGCAACGCCAAGGACTGGACGTATAAGGGTTATCCGCTTGAACTGTGTACCATGCCCGGTTTTGCAGGCAGCAGTGCTTACTATCTCCGTTACATGGATAACCATAACGATAAGGCACTCGTGGATAAGGATGTCAATGCTTACTGGCAGAACGTGAACCTGTATATCGGCGGCACGGAGCATGCTACGGGTCACCTCATCTACTCCCGTTTCTGGAATAAGTTCCTTTATGACTTAGGCTATGTATGTAAGGACGAACCCTTCCAAAAACTGATTAACCAAGGTATGATTCAGGGTCGCAGTAACTTCGTCTATCGTTATGTAGGCGAGGACGCTACGGGTAACCTGTACGTATCCTTTAACCTTATTGACCAGCCCCAATACAAGGGCAAGGTTCAACCCATTCACGTGGATGTGAACATCGTTCATAATGATATCCTGGATATCAACGCTTTCCGTGCGTGGATGCCCGAATACAAGAACGCAGAGTTCATTTATGCTGACGGTTCTACGGATGTGGATAATCCTTATATGGGCACGGGAACCGAGAAACAGTACATCTGCGGTTGGGCGGTAGAGAAGATGTCTAAGTCGATGTTTAATGTCGTTAATCCCGACGATGTGGTTGAGAACTACGGTGCCGACACGCTTCGTTTGTACGAGATGTTCCTTGGTCCCTTGGAAGTATCCAAACCGTGGGACACGAACGGCATTGACGGTGTACATCGTTTCCTGCGTAAGTTATGGAATATGTACGAAAATATTGTGGACGAGGAGCCTACGGCGGAGGAGTTACGTTCGCTGCATAAACTGATTAAGAAGATCACGTGGGACATAGAGAACTTCTCGTTCAACACCTCTATTCCTGCCTTTATGATAGCCCAGAACGAGTTGAGCGCGCTCAAGTGCAATAAGCGTGCTATTCTTCAACCCATTGCTATCCTGATAGCTCCCTATGCTCCGCATATTGCCGAAGCCATGTGGGAGCGGTGCAACACCCCTACTCCCCTACCCCCCTACTCCTCTACTCCCTTTGTCATCGATGCCCAATGGCCGTCGTATGACGAGAAATACTTAGAGGAGGCTACGCAGAAGTACCCTGTGCAGTTTAATGGTAAGGTACGTTTCACGATTGAGGTGGCGAAGGATATGAGTAAGGAGGAGGTAGAGCAAGTAGTGCTTGCGGATGCGCAGACGAAGGCGGTGCTGAATGGTGCTGCGCCCAAGCGGGTGATTGTCGTTCCCGGCCGCATTGTAAATGTGGTGATATAGGCGATGTAACTTCCCACTTCGAGCACGACCTATCCCTCCCGCTCGTCGGGGCGAAGCGTCGCCCCTTGCCGCGGAGGCGCTCCCTCCGCTTATAAGTACGGTCTAATTTTTTCGTCCGCTGCAATAGCAGTCCCTCGAAAACCGCCACTTCTCGCGGCGCCCCTAACCCCACCGTCCCATCGGTGGGGGCACTACTGTTTTTACGGGACTCTATTGCTACTCCTAAAGCGCCCTTAGGTCGCTGACCGTACATATATTTATCTGAACACATCCTTTTTGGGGCTCGCACAAGCCGATGTGGCCTACAGCGACAGCGGAGGCACCTATCAACACGACAAGACAAAAAAAAGAGACCAAAATGGTCTCTCAGTGATCCAGCTGGGGCTCGAACCCAGGACCCCATCCTTAAAAGGGATGTGCTCTACCTGCTGAGCTACTGAATCAACAACTCTTTTCAAAAGAGCGTGCAAAGGTACTACAATTTTTTGACATAAGCAAATATATTTGTATTTTTTTGTAAAAAAAGTCAATTTTTATCACTTTATATGGCAAAATTCGAGGATTATCGGCGTCGAAAGACCACAACTACCCATGTAGGCGACCTATGTATAGGCAGTGACTACCCTATTCGTATTCAGACGATGGCGAACACATCGACCAATGATATTGAGGCTTCTGTAGCGCAAGCGCAGCGGGTGGCTCAAGCCGGAGCCGACCTCTTTCGCTTCACCACCCAAGGTCTCCGCGAAGTCGAATCTTTGGGTGAGATACGAAAAGCCCTACCCCTCTACACCTCTACTCCCCTACTCCCTTTGGTGGCCGACATTCACTTCCGCTCGGACGTAGCCAACGCGGCTGCGGCGGTGGTAGAGAAAGTGCGCATCAATCCGGGCAATTATGCCAATGATCCTGCCACGATAAGGGAGCGTTTCACGCACTTATTGGATATATGTAAACAGCATCACACGGCCTTGCGGATTGGGGTGAATCATGGTTCGCTGTCCAAGCGGATGATGGACCTTTACGGTGACACGCCCCGCGGGATGGTAGAGAGTGCGATGGAGTTCTTGCGCATTGCGGTAGAGGAAGACTTTTATGATATAGTGCTCTCCATCAAATCGTCCAACACGGCGGTGATGGTAGAGACGGTGTTGCTGCTTGTGGAAACGATGGATAAGGAGGGCATGTCTTTCCCCTTGCACTTAGGCGTTACCGAGGCGGGCGAAGGTCAGGACGGTCGTATTAAGTCGGCGGTAGGTATTGGTGCTTTGTTGGCTGCCGGAATAGGTGACACTATTCGTGTTTCCTTATCCGAGGATCCGGAGGCGGAGATTCCCGTTGCCCAAGCGTTAGTCGATTACTTCACCAATCCCAACAGTCCAAGATACTCGGTGTCTGGTGTACAGTGTATGGGGTCAGGGAATACCCTACCCCCCTACTCCTCTACCCCTCTACCCCCAGAACTAAAGAAGCTCTACATCGCCGCCGAGGCGGGTTACACGATGCTTGTTAAGCACGAGGAGTGGTCTTATCCTGAGGATGAGCAGTTGCAGAACGATATTCTTCAGGCGGCGGGTAAGTTGAGGCATAAGATTGAGTTTGTTTCCTGTCCGGGCTGTGGTCGCACGATGTTTGACCTTCAAAAAACGGTCAAGGACATTAAAAGCGCTCTTACAGCGGAGCGGTCTTTTCCCAAGATAGCCATCATGGGTTGCATTGTGAACGGACCGGGCGAGATGGCGGATGCGGATTATGGTTATGTGGGTGCGGGTAAGGATCGCGTGAGTCTTTACCGCAAGAAAGAGTGTGTACTCAAGAACATCCCCCAAGAGGAGGCGGTTGAAAAGTTGATTGAGTTAATCAATAAGGATACGCACGCGTCATCGCCTAAAATATAGCAATCGGGCTATTCGAATTGCGATAAATAGCAGCAGCCCAACGAGTAAGCCAAAGAAAGCGGCGGTACATCGCTTATAGAACGGAGGAGTGTATTTAACTTGCACTTCCTCCGTTTCTTTTTGCGTGTGCCATTTCTCAATGACTACCGTATCCACGCGGATAGTTGTGGTGGGCGGAACAGCCTGTTTTTTTGTCCGCGCCGACTGCACTTCCTCGAAAACCGACGCCCCCTGCGTCGCCCCTAACCCCACCTTCCCCAAGGCGGGGGAACTACTGTTTTTACGGAAGTCAGTCTGTGCTCCTATAGCGTCTTGGGACGCTGGCTGTTCCTTGCCTTGGCGGTAAGTCACGCTGATGGAATCACGGATGACCAAAGAGGGAACAACTACAGGGGCAGTCGTTTTGCAGCCGGAGAGGATAATGCAGCATAGCAAGATGAATATCCAATCAACAATGTCAATGTGTAAGTGAAAATCGTGTTCCATAGTTATTCCTTTTTATTATAGCGGTAGTGGTAATCAATTCCAAGTAACGACCCGGCAAAGGTGAGGGTCTCGCCGTAGGCAACGAGCACAGAGGTGTGTATTTCCCCTGTGGGCGGTAATGCTATGGCGACGGCAATCAGCGTGACACCGAAGACACATAGCGCAAAAGCCAATATTACTTGTAACTTGTTATTCATATAGTAAGAGCAGGGGGATAATCCAACCCCCTACTCCTGATTTAGACAGCCATCAACGGCTTAGTCTTGCTCCTCATCGTACTTAGCACCCTCAG